>CANRMF010000044.1 GCA_947631665.1 uncultured Lachnospiraceae bacterium
AAATCTGATTTGCGACTTATTTTGAACTATGTTGGGTTATAGCAAGAATTGAAACGATGTCCTAAATCGTCCCGACGTTGAAGTCACTAAGTTGAAAAAGACTGATAAATCAAGGAAAAAACGGCTGTCAGGTTGCGATTTGCGAGAGATTTGCGAAGAAACCTGCAATCTGACAGACTGTAAAAAACTGATCTTAAGTCATTTAAGCCAAATGATGTAGAAAAATATGCATTGAAAAGGGACGTTGTTCTAAAAAAAGAGATATGAACAAAAATAAAGCAGAGTTTAAGCGATAAGTTGCTAACTCTGCTTTTTTAAGTGCAATTTATTTGTAATAAATATTCAGTGATTATTTTTATTTTTTTCTCATCTAATTCATCTAATACATACTCGCACGCTTGTAGCACAAATCCTGAAAATGAAACTTCTTTTTCTCTCACCCAAAAGTCCATTTGCTATAATAGAAGTTGATAATTATTCATCAATATATTACAATCCAAACCCAATATAATAATTCTATGTTTCAGCGGCATCTTGTGGTAGAATATAAAAAGAACGTGCGTCTCAATTTATTAAAATTTTTGAAAGGGAGACAGTGAAATGTGTGCAATTATCAATTTTAAAGTCTGCACATTGCGCGGGAATAGGAGCAATAATATGGAAAAAGACCCATTTGAAGAATATTTGAAAGAGTCTGAACCGGATAAAGCCGGTAAAAGTTATGCGTGGAGTACTGCAATCGGACTTCAGGCGGTAGATGGACTTAAACCGTCAAAGTATCTGGTTGATACTGCGCTTCAAAATATTGAAGGTAAAATCACATTGAAAGAGGCACAGAACCTTATAGATAGTTATTATGAAGAAAAACCTGCGCATTTGCCGGCTGAAAAGCGTACCGAAGAAGCGGATAAGGTGTCTTCCCGTATTGCGGAAATACTTTCTGAAACAGCGTTCTCATTTTCTCCGAATGAGTATATCTCCATTCACCGCAAACTCTTTCAGGGAATATATAAGCATGCCGGAAAGATTAGAGATTATAATATTACCAAAAAAGAATGGGTGTTGAATGGAGCAACGGTTATGTATGGCAGCGCTTCCGAGCTTAGAGCAACGCTCGAGTATGATTTTTCTCAAGAACGAGAATTTAGTTATAAGGGACTTTCTATGGATGAAATTATCCATCACCTTACTGTATTTGTTTCAAGGCTGTGGCAAATTCATATTTTTGAAGAAGGTAATACAAGAGCGACAGCGGTTTTTTTTATTAAGTATTTAAGAGCACTTGGCTTTTCAGCAACAAATAGTATATTTGCGGAAAATGCATGGTATTTTAGGAATGCACTTGTCCGCGCGAATTATACGAACCTGCAAAAAGGAATTCACGAGACAACGGAATACCTCGAAATATTTTTAAGAAATCTGCTTTTAAATGAAAAAAACGAACTTCATAATCGTAATTTGCACATAAGCAGACTTTTAAATGAAGAAAAAGTGGACATTGAAACCCAAAAAGTGGACATTCAGAATGAAAAAGTGGACATTGAAAAAATACTTTCCAAAAGCAAAAAAGATTTTTCATTGAAAACAACATTCCATATTCAAAGACTTTTTGAAAAATTTGGCTTTAATGAAGTGTTTGGCAGAAGCGCAGTGATGGAGTTTCTGGAATTGAAAAGTTCAGGCGCTTCCAGACTTCTTTCTAATCTGTTACAGGCAGGGATTATCGAGCCTGTATCTGGATGTGGAAAAGGAAAATACAAGTTTAAAAAATAAATTTTTAAAATCATCTCCGTCATTTATTTACTATGTGCATCAGATGACTTGAAAAACAGATACGATAAGTAGATTTATGTAAACTTAAGTATATCTGTGAGTCAGATATAGTAAGAAAGAGATACTACGAGGTATAAAGTATGAGTTATTATCTGATAGATTTTGAGAATGTACAAACCGATGGAGTTAGGAATCTAACTGATATGAAAAGTGGTGATATCATTGCTATTTTTAACCAGTACAAAACCAAGCAAGCAATTTGCAATGGAATGTCAAAAAAATTCAAGGATAGTAAAAGAGCGAGTGCGATATACAAAAAACTGAAGCCATTGTTAAAAGAAAAAAATAAATCATAACCTCTAGGGAGATTTTATGGCAATTTATGCGATGAGTTTAATTCTTCAAGCATTTTATTGGCAATAGGAGTAAACATCTGATATTTTTTCCAGACTAAATATAGTTTTGTTTCAAGTCTGGGGGTAAGAGGACGGAATACCAAGCCGCTGTCAGGACTTGTATCAACCAAATGCTCAAAGGTAAGAAGATATCCCAGTCCCTCTTTGACAAAAAGAGAGCCATTGTATGATAGCCTAAAAGAACCTTCTAAATGCAGATTGTCTATTTTATTGCCACACCATCTGGAAATGTCCTTAGACCAGCCCTGTTCCGAGCAGAATAAAGGAAGTCCGGTCAAATCATCAACAGAGACAGACTGTTTTTCTGCAAGAGAGCAGTCGTTAGGCATGACAACACCCCATAAATCTGATTCTGGAAATATCAGGTAATGATATTTGGCTGTATTTGGTTCCTCTGCCAGAACAGCAAAATCAATGACCCCTTTATCCAGCTTTTCTGTTACCTGCTCTGTGTCCCCGCTGGTAATGTGATATCGCAGATCGGGATAGGTATTTTTGAATGATTTAATTTTAGCAGCAAGATGTCTGATCTGATAGGACTCTGCCAGACCAAAATAGATTTCACCGCCTAATACATTATCCAGTGAAAGAAATTCCGTAGTGATTTTGTCTGCCATTGTCACAAGGTCTTCCGCACGTTTGCGGAGCAGGACGCCTTCTTCTGTCAGTTCTATGTGGAAACTGTGACGGATAAACAGTTTCTTTCCCAGCTCATCTTCCAGTGATTTTAACTGTTTGGAAAGCGTAGGCTGGGTGACGTGTAGAAGTTCTGCTGCACGGGTCATATTTTCTTCTCTTGCTACAGCAAGAAAATACCGCATTGTTCTTAATTCCATACATTCTCTCCCTTCCTTGTGATATTCTAAAAATTTATATCACGATATGAATTATAACCATTAGCAAAATGGAAGTCAATTACCTATACTAAGATTACAATCAGAAGGGAGGCGGTTATACGGAGGATATGATTCAGAATATGAAAGATGCAGGATGCGATAATGAAATTATTACAAAGATATGCAGATTGTATACTGAGGGACAGATTCAGGATGCTGTGAAAATTTTGAGACGACATCGATGCAATCTGATGGAGCAACTACATGAAAGTCAAAACAGGGTGTACTGTCTTGACTTTCTGATAAGACAGATGGAAAGCAATGTATAAAGTTTATCTAAGTTCATGAATGAAAAAGATTTAAGGGTGGATGATAAACTAACCCGAAATAAGAAAGGAAGGTAATGCAAAATGATAGAAACAATGAAACTGGAATTGACAAAAGAGTGGGATAAAACATTCCCGAAAAGCGATAAGGTAAATCACAGAAAGGTAACTTTTCCTAACCGCTATGGTATTACGCTGGCAGCAGATTTATATGAGCCGAAAGGCGTAGAAGGGAAACTGGCGGCGATTGCTGTATGCGGGCCATTTGGTGCAGTAAAGGAGCAGGCTTCAGGATTGTATGCCCAGACAATGGCAGAGCGTGGTTTCCTCACGATAGCGTTTGATCCGTCATTTACCGGAGAGAGTGGAGGAACACCCCGTTATATGGCATCTCCGGACATCAATACTGAAGATTTTCAGGCGGCGGTGGACTTCCTTTCCGTACAGGATAATGTCGATCCGGAGAAAATCGGTATCATTGGTATCTGCGGTTGGGGCGGCATGGCATTAAATGTGGCGGCGCTGGATACCCGAGTAAAGGCCACCGCTGCGATGACCATGTATGATATGACAAGAGTCAATGCAAAAGGATATTTTGACAGTGAGGACAGCGAGGAAGCACGCTACCAGAAGAAAGCCGCCATGTGTGCGCAAAGGCTGACTGATCTCAAGGCCGGAGAATACGCTCTTGCGGGCGGTGTGGTTGATCCCCTGCCAGAGGATGCGCCGTTCTTCGTAAAAGATTATTACGATTATTACAAGACTGACCGCGGCTATCACGCAAGGTCTCTCAACTCCAATGGCGGCTGGAACATAATCGGATGTGAGTCGTTTATCAATCAGCCCATCCTTAAATACAGCAAGGAAATCAGAAGCGCTGTCCTGTTGGTACATGGAGAGAAGGCTCACTCCTGCTATTTCTCAAAGGATGCATACGAGGAAATGACGAAAGACAGCAAGTATGCTGCAAATAAGGAGCTTATGATTATTCCCGCTGCCGTACACACCGATCTGTATGACGGCGGTGGAAAGGATATAATCCCGTTTGACAAGTTGCAGGGGTTCTTTGAGAAATATTTGAAGTAATCGAAACGGGAGTCAAATGTCATATTCAACCAATGAGAAAATCGATACGGCTGGAGGTATCGAGGGAAAATCGGATGCCTGCAAGGACATGATGATTATCGGGCAAGCTTGTGATAAAAGTGAAAAAATCTTTTGGAGAGGTGATACTATTGAGTCAGAATAAATGGAAAAAGAAACTGTTTTTGCTGCTGCTTGTTACAATGTTGATATTCAGTTTTCTGTCGGGGTGGGTAATGTCGGCAAAAGCCAAGAACAGTAAAGTGATATTAAAAATCGGCAAAATCAATTATACAAAGAAAACATACCAGTTAGTAAAAGGTGCAAAAGCTACGATTACAGTAAAAGCAAGTAACATCAATGGCAAAAAGGAAAACAAATATGCATCTTCTAAACAAAAGATTGCCTCTGTCAGTGCGAAGGGAGTTGTGAAAGCGAAGAAAAAAGGAACAGCCAAAATAAAGGTTACGATTACATCCGGCGGAAAGAAAATATCCACATGGCTGAAGATTAAGGTCACGAAGCAGGACAACAAATCGGTTTACTCGAAACATAAACCATATGGAAAGGGGATTGGGGCAAAACCGGGACGGGTTGTCTGGAGCCATAATGCTAAAGCTGTTAAATGGGATGGAAAGGGATACTGGTGGAAAACAGAGCATTTTGATGAAACGGTCATTACAAAAATGTTTCGGAACAGTATTGCCTCTTTGGGAGGCGCAAAAAAGGTAAAAACAGGTTGGGAGAAACTATTTCAGGCACAGAATAAGAGACGTGGAAAAGGAAAGCTGAAGTATAAAAAAGGAGAGAAAATAGCAATTAAGGCAAACATCAATGGTTCCGGTGTGTTTGATGATGACGACAGCGGAAAGACCAAAATGAGTTATACCAATCCGGTTCTGCTAAAGGTGCTTTTGACTTCGCTGGTAAAGGATGCCGGCGTGGCACCGTCCGATATTACGGTTTATGATGTATCCCGGATTTTTCCTGTTTATATGACTGAGATGTGTACCAAAGGGGAATTGAAGGGGATTCACTTTGTAGGGAGAAATAATGGGGTTGCAGACAAGGAAAAACCGATTAACTGGTCATATTCCTTTAGCGGCGCAGTAAATTATCTGCCAACCTGTGTGACAGAGGCAGAGTATGTTATCAATTTTGCCAATCTGAAGGGGCATAGTTATGGAATTACCCTTTGTGGAAAAAACCATTTTGGCTCTTTTATCAATGGGAATGAAATGCGTCCGCCGGAGGGGGCAAATCTCCATCAGTTTCTTACGATGAATAAGATGGGTGTTTACAGTCCGCTGGTTGATTTGATGGCAAATTATGAGCTGGGCGGCAAGACGGTTCTGTATATGCTGGATGCGCTGATTTGCGCTCCGTCAGAAGGAGATGACATTACCGGCAGCAATGCGAGATGGCAGCAGAGTCCCTTTAATGGGAATTATACTTCCAGCATTTTTGTTTCACAGGATCCGGTGGCGATTGATTCTGTTGGGGCAGATTTTCTGATGAATGAACCTACCGTAACAGATAACAATGACAGCCTGAAAAACAATGCTGCCGTAGAGAATTATTTGCATGAGGCGGCATTGGTAAAAAATGCGCCATCGGGCAATGTATATAAAAATGGAAATGGAAAAAAGGTAACAAATCTGGGTGTTCATGAACATTGGAATAATCCTGTTAGTAAAAAGTACAGCCGTAATCTCGGAAAGAAAGAGGGCATTGAATTAGTAAAAGTGAAGTCACTGGAGAAATAAAATGCATAGTGGTGCGGCTTATGACATCTGAGATACATTTTTGACAGCAAATTTTTGAAGAATGACGCACAACTGTGAAGTGTAACGAAGTTTAAGCGCAGACGAACAGGATTTAAAGCAGCCCTCTTTGCAGAATGTAAATGGACAAACGAAAATGTTGACCTTGGCGTTTTGGAAACTCTTGTAAAGCGAAGTGAACTATTTAATTATAAAACAAAACATTACTATCTGTTCTCAAAATCAGGCTTTACAAAGGGATGTATTGATAAAGCGAATGATATAGGTAATGTGAGTTTGGTTGAGTATAAAGATATATGTTGCTCAAGGAGGATATTATGAATAGATTTGATATTATAAATACCATGGGTGATAAATATAGGGTAGGAATACAGAAACTGGTGAGTTTAGCTATGTTCAAGCATTAAAATCGGTTGGCAAAGATATAAAAGACTATCAAAAAGCGAAATGAAAAAGGCGCTACCGATAGACGGTAGCCCCCATTGATAAGTTATTTTTGATAACCGCTCAAGTTTTCGAGGCTGTGGGCGGTTATTTTTTTGCGTTATTGTTTCCTATTGCATATCCGAGACCAAAAGCAGTAAGGCATTTCATTATTCATGAAACCGTTTCATGCAAGCATGGTGCATGATTTTTTGATCCCAGTATCATGTTACTGTGGCTTTTTAATATCCATATCTTGGGGCAGGACGAGGCTCAGGACGATGGATACCACGAACACCACCGCGACGACATTCTCCGCAAATACGGACTGGAACAGTTGTGGGAAGATTCTCCAGATTCCGGATTCTGTGGATGCGGTGAAGCCCACACCGATCGCCAGCGACAGGGAGGCGATGGTGATATTTCTCTGGGTGAAGCCGCACTCGGAAATCATCTGTATACCGGACAGAGCGATGGAACCGAACATCATGATGGTACAGCCGCCGAGAACCGCCTCCGGCAGGGACGCGAAAAAGTTACCTACGGGCGTCAGCAGGCCGGCGAGAAGCATACAGATGGCTCCGGTCATGATGGTGAAGCGGTTGACCACCTTGGTCATGTTGATTAGACCTACGTTCTGTGAGAACGAGGTGACCGGCGGACATCCGAACAGAGAGGAAAATGTGGAGGAATATCCGTCGCAGGCAAGCGATCCGGAGATCTCTTTGCCGGTAATCGTGCGGTTTAAGCCGCCAGACACCAAGGCGGACGTGTCTCCGATGGTCTCAGCCGCCGACACAAGGAAAATGATGCAGGCCGATAAAATTGCACTCGGATGGAATTCCGGCATATAGGGCATCAGATGCGGCAGCGCCACGATGTCTCCGGAAATGATTGCGGTCAGATCCACCTTGCCCATGACAATGGCGACTACATAACCAACCATCAGACCGACAAGTACGGAGAGCTGTTTTATGTACCCCTTCGCAAAGATGTTCCAGAGAAGGCAGGTCACGAGCGTGATCAGTCCGAGCAGCAGATTCTGCGCGGAGCCGAAATCGTCCGCATAGCCGCCGCCGAAGGATCTTGCGCCCACTGTAAACAGGGACAGACCGATGGCAGTTACCACAGAAGCCGCCACGATGGGCGTGATGATTTTCCGCCAGTACTTCGCCAGAAGTCCAAGAGTTCCCTCAAAGAGACCTCCGACCATGACTGCGCCCACAACGGCAGGGTAGCCGTAATTCGCCGCGATCATGCTCAGCACTGTGACGAAGGTAAAGCTGACGCCCATGACGACCGGCAGTTTGGAACCGATTCTCCATATCGGGTACAGTTGAATCAGCGTGGCGATTCCGGCCACAAACATGGCGTTCTGGAGCAGTATTGCGACCTCAGCCTGACTCAGTGCCGGCTGCGCAGCCCCTGCAATCAGTGTGATCGGGGTGAGATTGGATACAAACATCGCAAGGATATGCTGCAGGCCGAAGGGAATTGCTTTTCCAATAGGAACTCTGCCGTCCAATTTGTAGATGTTTTTAATGTTGCAATTGCTGTTGTTCATAACTCTCTCCTTTCTTCCTTTATTTTCCCCAAATAAATTTTTTCACTTGTTGATACTCAACTTTTGGATTCGACTTTTTAATATGTTCATAAATAGCATCAAAGGCATCTTCGGTTCTAATTTTATTATTAAGTACTATAGCATAAGATTGACGGCATGAAAAGTTTTCTGACAATATTGAATTTTATTCCCATAGAGTTATTAGATAATTACATATCACGCTATATTTGCGACCGTTAATCACTATATGTAAATATCCCCAAAAAAAATTAAAATATAAGGATTAGTACAAGTCAAAAAACCGGTTTATTGCAGAGGCACTGCTTTACTATATTGATGCTTTGGAATATCAGGAGAAGTATATGATGAAAGAATTATAGTATTCGCTTTCAACCTTTGGTTGAAAAATGTCAACGTTTGATTTATTGTGAGCAAGTATTGTGAATGCTATAATTATCCTGAGAAAGGAGATGATACAATGGATAATATCAATAATGTTTTAGCATCTAATATACAAAATTTCAGAAAAAATAAAGGACTCACACAGGAAGAACTGGCTAAAGAATTAGGGGTAACTTTTCAAGCGGTTTCAAAATGGGAAAACGCAAAATCCGCACCGGATATTCTCTTTTTACCGAAGATGGCTGAGGTATTCGGGTGTTATATTGACGAATTATTTTCTCGTGATATTCAGCCTGAACTTCATTTTGACCTTTGCACAGCATTTCCTTGGGAAGATGATGATACGATTCGTGGTGTTGTTTGTTTGGGGAGAAAAATCTTACAAATTTCAGATGAAATAACCGACAAATTTACCTTTGAAATCGTTGGAGATGCGAAAAATGTTCAAAGTGAGTGTAATATAACGGTGAGTGGTTTTGTTTCTGAAGGATGCAATGCCAATGGAGGAGTCGTGATAGGCGGGCCTTTAGTGGGAGGGTGTAATTCCGGAGGACAAGTTACAGTTGGAGGACATTTTTCAGGAGGATGCAATTGTATGGGTGATATTACTTGTGGAGGAAGTCTTTTTGGAGATGTAAATTGTAATGGAACAGTTACAGTAGATGGTGATATTGAGGCTGATAAGATAAAGGGAAACGTGGTATGTAATGTTTTGAAATGTGATCGGATTGAAGGGGATGTAACTATTAACGGAGAAAAATAACTGCTTACGCAATCACATAGGAGGAAAAATAAAGGGAATATAGGCTGTTGTTGGAACTTACGACCAAATTTTTGGAAAAATGACAGAATATACCGAGTTAAAATAGAACACCTTATTGGAAATTATGAATAAAAGTTTTCAATAAGGTGCTTTTTATATGGAATTTTTGATATTTATTATGCACCAAATTTAGGACATAGGTTTGACTATACTTAAAGCAAAGGAAACATCACGAAAAGGGAGATTATTATGGGAAACCCCATATCCAAGGAACATTCAACAAAAGATCAAAACGCTGAACTTTCGGAGGTTGAAGAAAATGAGCAACAAGAACGAACCTGATATTTTTGAGCAGATGTCCATCTTCCAGATAATGAATCTGCTGGACGACGCGGAAAACACATTCAGTTCCGAAGATATATCAAAGATGATTGACAAGTTATCCGGTGTAAAACGAAAAAAGGAATCTATCGAAGCAAAAAAAAGGCAGCAGGAAGAACGTGAGAAACGCGAAAGCGAGGCTCGCAAAGCAAAGGAACGCAGGGAAGCTCATGTCAAGGAAGTTACAAGTATGGATCTTCCACTCGATTGGGAAAATGCGTTCAATCAAGATGTAAGAACTAAGGGAGTTCACGCTGATAGTATTTCAGATGGACTTATTTATAGTTTGTCTAATCTCGGACGGGTCGATATAGAGTATATTTCGTCAATAACCGGAGAGGACTACAAGACAATTATCGGCGCGTTGAAAGGTTCTATCTACCAGAACCCGGAGACATGGGGTGAGTGTTTCTATAAAGGCTGGGAGACCTCCGAGGAATACCTGTCCGGCAATATGATGAGGAAATGGAAAGCGGCTAAAGAAGCTAATAAGGAATACAGGGGTTACTTTGCTGATAACATTAAAGCGATTGAAAAAGTCCTTCCTCCTACGGTTGCTACAGAAGATATTTATATAACTCTTGGCTCACCATGGGTGCCTGCGGATATTATTGATGACTTTATAGAATATCTTTTGGGCGATTGGCGTAGATACCGGTCTGGCATTGACGACGAGAAAAATTTTCAGACTAAGCATGACGAGTTGACCGGTACATGGGAAATACCCTTTAAAAACAGATACAATCACGACGTCAAGGTGGCACGAACATACGGAACTGACAGAATTAACGCCCTTCATATTCTCGAAAAAACATTGAATATGAAGTCGGTTGCAGTCACTGATGAGGTCGTATGCAATACCAATTCATCGGGCAGGAAAAGAGTTATTAACCAGTCTGAAACCATTCTCGCCATTGAAAAGCAAAATAAAATGATAAAGGCGTTCCAAAAATGGGTTTGGGAGGATGAAAGAAGAAAAGAACGTCTAGAAATGATTTTTGAGAACAATTTCAGTTGTGTACGCAGAAGAATTTTTGACGGGTCATTTTTGCAGTTTCCTGATATGTCTCCGGCGATAAATCTTTATCCCTATCAGAAGGACGCCGTTGCGCGGATTCTCTTTACGCCGAATACTTTGTTGGCACATGATGTCGGAGCCGGAAAAACCTACGTTATGATTGCCGCCGCAATGGAAATGCGCCGTATGGGGATGTCAGAAAAGAATATGTTTGTTGTTCCGAACAACATTGTCGGTCAATGGAAAAACATTTTTTACGCGATGTATCCAAATGCCAATATTCTTTGCGTCGAGCCGAGGAGTTTTACTCCCTCAAAAAGAGAAAGCGTTCTCGAAAGAATACGCGACGGGGATTTTGACGGGATTATTATTGCTTACAGTTGCTTTGGGCAGATTCCATTGTCAAAGGAATACTATCAAAATCAGCTTATTGACGAGCAAAAACGGATTGCGGAAATAGCCGAAAAAAAGAACAAAGCAACCTCTCGTTTGAAGAAAAAGCAAAAGGCGGTTTCAAAAGCTTTATCCGAACTTGCCGTTGCAATGGACGATTTGTATAACGGTGTATATTTTGATGAACTCGGAATCACAAGGCTCTTTGTAGATGAGGCGCACAATTTTAAGAACGTCCCTATCGACACAAAGGCGGATAAGGTGCTTGGTGTCAGTGCTTCCGGTTCTAAAAAATGCCAAGATATGATGGACAAGGTTCGTATGGTGCAGAAGAAGAATGATGGCACAGGCGTTGTTTTTGCTACCGGAACTCCGATAACGAATTCAATTACGGATGCGTTTATTATGCAGATGTACCTGCAAAGCGGTGAACTTGCCATGCTGGATCTTCAAAGTTTTGACAGTTGGATTGGTATGTTTGCAGAAAGAAGCACAGAATTTGAAATTGATGTTGACACCAGCAGTTATCGGCTTGCCACTCGTTTTTCTAAGTTTCATAATCTTCCAGAGCTCGCTTCTCTGCTGTCATCCATTGCCGATTTTCATCAGGCAGACACATCAGCCGGTATTCCGCAGATTGATGGATATACTGATGCGCTGGTGTCCAAAACAAATGAGTTTGCAGACTATCTGAAAGATATTTCGCAGAGAGCAGAGAATGTCCGCAAAGGGTATATCAGCCGTAAAGATGATAATATGCTGAAAATCACAACGGACGGAAGGAAGGCTGCGCTTGACTTGCGGTTGGTCGATTCAAGCGCCATGTTCACTTATCAATCCAAAGTGGCACGCTGCGTTGAGAATGTTGCGGATATATACTTCAGAACAACGGCACAGCGGTCGGCACAGATTATTTTCTGTGATACATCGACCCCTAAAACTGGTTTTAATATTTATGACGAAGTGAAAACTATGCTTCAGAGTAAGGGCGTTCCTTCTGACAAGATTGCTTTTATTCATGATGCGAAAACCGAAGCCCAGAGAAATACCATGTTTGCACAGGTCAGGAACGGTGATGTTCGTGTGCTGCTCGGTTCAACCTTCAAACTTGGTCTTGGCGTAAACATTCAAGATAAGCTGATTGCACTTCATCATATCGACGTTCCATGGAGACCCGCCGATATGACACAGCGCGAGGGCCGTATTCTGCGTCAGGGAAATACCAATTCAAAGGTACAGATTTTCCGATATATTACGGAGGGAAGTTTTGATGCCTATTCGTGGCAACTGCTCGAAACAAAGCAGCGGTTTATTACCGGGCTGCTTTCCGGATTACTTACTGAGCGGAGCGGAACAGATATTGAAGATACGGTACTTGATTATGCCGAAGTCAAAGCTTTGGCTGTCGGAAATCCTCTCGTAAAAGAGCGTGTGGAAACCGCAAACGAGCTTTCACACTATCTGATATTACAGCGCAAACTTGTTGAGTCGAGAATCCGCATGGAAAAGGAACTGCTGGAAATGCCCGGGAAAAAGTCCAATCAGGAGAATGACATCGCCCAATGCGAGACCGATATTGCGTATTACGCCGGGTGGAAACAGGGAAACCCTGCACCGGCAGATAATAAGACAAAAAAGGAGATGGCAAAGAAACGAAAGCAGGTAAGAGATTTTATTCATTCTTCCCTGATGGGTTATATGCTTGAACCAAAAGAAAAAACTCTTATGACATACCGGGGCTTTGAAATAATTCTCCCTGCGAATATGACTCGGGAAAAACCATGTGTTTGGCTGAAGCGAAACGGTCGCTATTATGTAGAACTCGGAGATACACATACGGGAAACTTAATCCGAATCGATCATTTTCTTGATGATTTGCAAACGTACCTTGATAAGTTGAAAAAAGGTTTAGCAAAGTTACAGGAAAGAGAGCATCAGCTTAAAGAAGAACTTAAGAAAGACGAAAACTTCAGCGATGAGATTGAGGAGTGCCGCAAAAAACTTGAAATTCTTGATAAGAAATTAGGAGTAGATAAGAAATGAGCGATATCAAAATGACCAACATACCCTCTATGAACGTCGGGAAAATGGTTGAAAAGCTGTCAAGTGCGTACTGCACGATTATTCAAAAAAACTATCCTATCAAAACAATGCCGTCTGTGATGCTGTGGGGGCCTCCGGGTGTCGGTAAATCACAGGCAGTTCGCCAGATTGCAAAAGAGATTGGCGGGAGAACCGGCAAAACGGTTCATGTGACCGATGTCCGCCTGCTTCTTTTCAACCCCATTGATCTTCGAGGTATTCCTACTGCCAATGCGGATAAAACGCTTGCGGTATGGCTGAAACCGCAGATATTCCAGATGGACGCAGGCGACGATATCGTCAATATTTTGTTTCTTGATGAAATCTCCGCAGCGCCTCAGTCTGTTCAGGCGGCGGCTTATCAGATTACCCTTGACCGCGTTGTCGGAGAACACAAACTTCCTGATAACTGCATCGTGATTGCTGCGGGGAACAGAATGACAGATAAATCTGTGGCTTTCAAAATGCCGAAAGCCTTGGCAAACCGTTTGTTGCATATAGAAATTGAGGGCAGCTTCAACGCATGGAAAGAATGGGCGATACGCAGCGGAATCAATGAAAAAGTTTTAGGTTTTCTGTCTTTCAGGCAGAGTTATCTTATGGGTTTTGATTCGGGCTCTGATGATCTTGCTTTTGCCACTCCACGTTCTTGGGAAATGGTAAGTAATCTGCTTAACTGTGTCAGTGATGATATTGACGATATGTTCTCTCTCATTTCCGGAATTGTCGGTTCGGGCGTTGCGGTTGAGTTCAGAACATGGGCTAAGGTATATAAAGATCTTCCTAATATCGAAGATGTGTTTGACGGTAAAACTATGAAAATGCCAACCGGAACAGATGCGATGTACGCATTGACTGCATCAATGATAACCTATGCCAAAGACCACAAAGATGATATGAGCCGAATTGCGAACTCTATTCGCTATGCGGAAAAAATGCCTCCTGATTTCAGCACAGTCCTGATGAAAGGCTATATGTACATAGATACGCATTACAAAGAAAAACTTATGACCATCCCCGAATTTTCAAGGTGGCTTCAAACGAAAGGACGGCTGATGAATGGATCTGTCTGAAGAAAAGATTAAAGCGTACATTAAAAGACTTTTGTCATCACGTATGCGCATTTTGTGTAACCACAGCTTTTACGGGTTGCTCTTAATGCACATGATTTATGCTGTCAGTGAAAAGGTTGAAACCGCTTGTACGGATGGAGTCAGGATTACTTTCGGCACGAACTTTCTTGATAGCCTCAGCGATAGCGAACTTGATTTTGTCATGATGCACGAGATTTTACATGTTGTGTTACAGCACTGCCTTCGCGGAAATGTTGAAGATCCCGAAGCATACAATATTGCTGCTGACATTGTTGTCAACTCAAATATCATGCTTGAGAACGGGATGAAGGAGAGCAGTATAACACTCAGCAAATACGGAACCTCGATGCATGTTGCACCAGATGGGAAAGAGGGCCATGAATATACTGCCGAACAGGTCTATGCCATGCTTCCAAAGAATCCGAATAAAAAAGGTGATGATAAAACTCCCGGTTTGGCGAAGGGGAGGGCAAAAAAAGAGATTGCCAAAGGCAGACAGCAACCGATATGGGTATGGGATGATCATTCACGGTGGGGCAAGTATGAAGAAGATGACGCTCTCCGCGATGTATGGGTCAAACGATTTGAAGATGCGGCGGAGGCTATTAAAATCAGAGATCTCTCAAACACAAGAGGGCTTCTTCCGGCCTTTGCGCAACGCATCCTAAAAGAACTCAAGAAACCGCAGACCGATTGGCGCACGATATTGAATGATTTCATTCAGGAGGAAGTTGTCGATTATTCGTTTGTTCCACCGGATCGGAGATTTGATGATAGTCCGTTCTTTCTTCCCGATTTCAACGGTAAGGAAGATATGGTGGAAGATATTTTGTTTATGATTGATACATCTGGGTCTATGTCCGATGATATGATTACAGCGGCGTATACTGAAGTCAAGGGTGCAATAGACCAATTCGACGGAAAATTGAAAGGCTGGCTCGGATTCTTTGATGCTGCAATCATTGAGCCGCAGCCGTTTAAGAATGAAGAAGAATTCAGAATCATTAAACCTGCAGGTGGCGGAGGAACCGATTTCCAGATTATATTCGAGTATGTAATGAAGCACATGGAAGACAAACTGCCTGCAAGTATTATTATACTAACGGACGGATATGCACCTTTTCCGCAGGAAAAACTTGCGGGTGGAATTCCGGTTTTATGGTTACTGAATAACGAGGATGTGAATCCTCCTTGGGGAAAAACTGCACGAATATCACTTTGATAAAGCGTTGGATTTATAATATAATATGGAAAAGAATCGTGTATGGAGGGTTCACGTTTTCTAACCCTCCGAATATAACTTTGGAGGAATGAAATGGAAAAAATCAAGTATGTACAGTTGTCTTCTGACAACAAGGAAAAATGCGTTGTCTTTGAAAAAATGATGGTGGATTATATCAAAGAATTGGACGAGCATGAAGACAATCCGATGCCGGAAGAATAAGATGGAAATATATGAAAAGTCTGTGTCGTTCGATTAGAGTGGAGAGAAAAATTCATGCCGCTTGCTGAAAAAGCTGCCGCAGAAATAGGCGGTTGGCAGTTCATTCAAACTGGTCTGTTAGAGAATTTCTCCAACTGGCAGTTGTAGATGTTTGAATATGTACAACACCCTGTCGCTTCCAATGCGTTTGAGAAGTGCGGTATAATCTAAGCACCAAGAAGAAAAGGGGTGAATTATGGTAAATAAAATTCATTTTGGAAAAAGGATATCTGCATTCAGACGTAAAGCGGGCTTATCGCAAACAGATTTAGCCGAAAAACTCGGTGTTACATCGCAGGCTGTTTCAAAGTGGGAGTGCGGAAATGCGATACCGGATATAGATATACTGTTAGAATTGTCACATTTATATAAGGTTACAATTAACGAGATGCTTGAAGATAGGGATCTGATTTACCAATTAACCGGCAAGGAAACCGGCCGTTCTGGAATAGCCTACTTTGTGCCGGAACAGGAATGTGATTACGATATCGAATGGGCAAATAAAATACGGAGTGGCAAATTGGTAAAACGTAATTGGGAATGTTCAAGAGCTGATAACGCCTGTATGGATGGCGTTGGAAAGCAGATTGCTTCTTGTGATGGAATAATTCTTGAAATCGGCGCAGGCCCCGGTGGTGGATATATGCCATACATTCTAAAAGCAAATCCGGACGCGACGATTATAATCAGCGATCTTTCTCCGACGGTTGTTCGCGAATGGAAATCCTTCTTGGACAAAACGCTTGATTCGCCCAACATCTATTACGCTGCTTTCGACTTTTGCGATATGCCTTTCAAGGATAACAG
>CANRMF010000045.1 GCA_947631665.1 uncultured Lachnospiraceae bacterium
TCTTCCTTGTTTTGGTTCAAGATTGCAAACGAACGTTAGTGAGTTTCGCAATTACCTATTATTTCCTTATTAGCACTGCAAACAGCATAACATAACTATTTTGCGAAATCAAGGCTGGCAGAGAATTGTCGCTTTCAAAGCGAAGCGCTCATTTTTTCCTGAAAATTCATCGTGCATCGGCAGATTTATCTGCGGCTTCCGGCGGGTATGACTGAAGGTTTTCTTCGAGCGGATTTACATGCACCATGATATGCTTAATTTTCGGGAAATCCGACTCAATGCAGTCGTGCACCTCCTCGGCAATCTCATGCGCGCGCAGCAGTGTGTAATCCCCGCGCACCTGAATTTCCACATCGACATAAATCTTATTGCCGAAAATTCTCGTATGGAGCAGGTCAATTTTCTGAACCTCCCGGTTGCGCAGCACACATTCGTAAATTTTCCGCTCTGTTTCCTCATCGCATGAATGGTCTACCATTTTGTAGACGGCGTCCTTAAAAATATCATAAGAAGCTTTGACGATAAAAATGAAAATCACAAAACTTGCCGCCGAATCCATGATTGGAAATCCGAGCCTTGCGCCGCCGATACCAATCAGCGCCCCGATGGAGGATAATGCGTCTGAGCGGTGATGCCATGCGTCCGCCATCAGCGCGGAGGAGTCGGTTTTTACCGCATAAATTTTTGTATAGCGAAACATTGCCTCCTTCACGACAATTGAAATAACCGCTGCAATGAGCGCAAGCATTTCCGGAATTTTCAACTCCTGATAATTTCCATGAAAAATGTCCGAAAGCGCCCCAAATCCGATGTCGCACCCTGTAAGAAATAAGAGCATTGAAAGCACAATCGCCGCAACGCACTCCATACGTTCATGTCCGTAAGGGTGTTCTTTATCCGGCTCCTTCGACGCAAGCTTCACGCCAATCAGAACGACCAGCGTACTGAATACGTCTGATGCGGAATGTACCGCGTCGCTGATCATGGCGTTTGAATGAGCCATAATTCCTGCAAACAGTTTGAAGACGGAAAGCAGGATATTTCCTATCATCGTCACAACCGCCACTCTTTTTGCAGTCCTGTGAAGCGTTTCTTCTGAATATTGAATTTCTTTTACCGGCATTTTCTTTTTCACAAACTTTTCCTCAATCCTTAATCCATTTTATGACGAAATAAAGTAAAACTGACCGTCTGATTTCCATTTTATGACGAAATGAAATAAAACTGACCGTCTGATTTCTATTTTATGACGAAATCAAATAAAACTGACCGTCTGATTTCCATTTTATGACGAAATCAAATAAAACTGACTGTCTGATTTCCATTATATTACAAAAAAACATTCCCGACTACACAAATGTAATCGGGAATGTTTCTGTTTCCGGTCAGGCTACGCTATTGAATCAGGCGCGCTTTTCTTTTCGCCTCGCCGGACGGACTCTTTTTCTTAATTTCAAAGTCCAATTCTTTGTCCAAAGGGTGTACCTTGACGTTTCCTGACTGCATGGATACGGTATTGCCGATAATTTTTCCATAAATTTCGTTATTTGCCACAATATTGATATCTCCATACGGTGCAAAAATATATCCATGAATATCAGAATAGTTCGTTCCGAATTTTATATTTCCATGTCTGGAATATACAGACAAGGTGCTCGAACTGTACACTCCGTTGCTTCCGCCCATTACCTCAGCGTCATACTCGGTAATAATCGTAGCGCTGATGTCGGTGCTGTTTCCGGTTTTCAGCGAATTTGCATATACATACTTTGCGCGGATTTCCGTCAGACCGCCGTCAGTCGTCATGTTGCCGGCGCAGTAAATATTTCCGTTGACCGCCGCGTTTGCCAGCGCCAGATTTCCCGACATCACATAAATATTTCCATTGATGGTCAGACCGCCTCCATAATTGACCAGCCCCGTCGTATGTCCCGCATTTGTAATATAAATGTCTCCGTTAATGACATTGGTTTCATCACTGCCCCATTCGGAAAAAAACTGAAGATTGATATCGCTGTTTAAATCAAGATATAAATCTCCCTCAAAGTTTACGGTCTGATTCATATATCCGTTAGGCGTCCCGGTCGTTTTAATATGCGTTTTCTGATTCTTCTTTAAAGTCTGGAATAACGCCGGATCGTCAAATCTCGATACCGAAACCGTACTTTGCCAGTAATCCTCAGACGGCAGGGTCGGCTCCACA
This sequence comes from uncultured Lachnospiraceae bacterium, assembly GCA_947631665.1. GTDB lineage: Bacteria > Bacillota > Clostridia > Lachnospirales > Lachnospiraceae > Eubacterium_G. The sequence goes on from CANRMF010000045.1 coordinate 2,204, forward strand.
ATCAGGGCGTCAATATTTTCTCCCAGATAATACGGCATCTCAACGACCTCCGCATGGTCTACGGCGCCTGTCTTTCTCTCCGATGTCACTTCTCCGGCTGCATCTCTGCTTGTAATAAACGTATTGTATTTCAGGTCGCCTCCCTTATCGGAGGTAATCTTGTCTGCGTAAACATAACCGCCGGTCGTAATCGTGCCGTTTGCATGAATTCTGCCGTCAACCTGATAATTTCCCCAGCCCAGATTCAAATCGGCTTCGTTGTCTCCGGAAAAAATGGCATATTCAAAATCCTCGTCAAAACTCATTTCCGAATAAACGGCAACCGCCTGACAGGCTACTTCCAAACTGTTAATTCCCATAACGCGGGCAAAAAAAGTCGGCTTATCGTTTTTAATGGATACCTGTACTTTTTCCGCTGCGCCGAAAACGGATACGGTGACGTCATCTTCATCAAATCCGTTTTTCACTGCGTTTTCCTTTGCCGTCGCAAGGACAGCGCACGTATCCGGTAATTTTTTTGCTCCTGCAAGCGCCGCCAAGTCACAGGCAGACTGCATTTTCACTTTCAGACTGTATGCTGAACCCAAATCAATCGCTAAGGCGGTAATAGAAAAGATGACTGTAATCAGCAATACGACAAATACTGCTGACGCGCCGTCCTCCTCTTTCCATTTTCTTTTGATTTCCATATGCACTCCTCCTTTTGCTGTTTTCCGAAAGCGCCGCAGGTCTGTGAAACAGCCGTCCGTTATTTCATCTGTTCTTCCATGCTTTTTGCCGTAACGCAAAACTGCTGTTCCCACGCGCTGATAACGCTCTCACATTCGGATACCTTTTCTTCAAGCATTTCCTTTAATTTTTCATTCAGTTTTACCAACATCTGCGTATATTCCGAAACATCGGTTTTGATGTCCTGCATTTGTTCTTCCAACTGGGTAATTTTCATTTCCTTTTTGCGGTTTTCATCTGACAGTCGGTTGTTTGCATCGCGCATTCCCGCCATAACGGTCTCGCGCACCTTCTTTTCATTTTCCTCCCGATTTTCCAGCTTTTTACTGACGTCCTCCAACTGCCTCGTCAACGCGTCAACCTGCTGGCGCAACTGTTGATTTTCTTCTTTTAAACCGGCAATCTCTCTTTCGGAATCGCCCTGTATTTTCTCAACGGTACTTTCATTTTTCTGCTTTAACTCTGCAAGCAGTTTTTCATAACTGTCCGTAATGTCCTGCACATTTGACTCGCGTTTCCGGTTCAAATCGTCAATGGTTCTCTGATAATTGTCTGCAAGTTCCTGAAGATATTCATTGACGTCTTTTTTATCATATCCCCGAAAAACCGTCTGAAATCTGTGTTCATTTTCCACACCTGCCCTTAACTGCTCAATCGAAATCGTATTCTGTCTCTTTTCACTCATATTTTTCTCACCTTAACTTTTGAAAAAAGTCTCCTTTCCTGATCCATCTTTTTAAAAATGCGATTAGAATTTTATAATTTCAATTATCAATTAACCCTGCGCGGTTAAATAATCATCTTTCCGTATTTGAAGTTTTTCTGTTTTTAACGCCGGAAATTCCACAACCGCTTTCGCGTGTTTTACGCTTTTCTGACATCTTGCCGGCGGGATATTCCGCTCAATTTTCAGGACTTTTCCGCTTTGATCGAGATAAACCACATCAATCGGAGCAGACATCATAAACGTATGTATCTGCGAACAGGGCTGAATCCAAAGCGCTCCTATCTCCTCCGGATTTCTGCCGATCAGCCCCCGAAGCCTCAGAAAAAAATTATCGGCAATAAAAACTTTTCCTATCTTTTTTTCATTCACATATAACTCTTTCTGTTTCATTCCGTTTTCTATAACACCTCCATAATATTGATTATTGCCGGCCCCAGCAGAATAATAAAGATGACCGGAAAGATAAAGACTACCATCGGCACCAGCATTAAAACCGGCGCTTTTAAGGCCTTTTCCTCTGCCTTCTGGCGTCTTTTTTCTCTCAGCGTAACGGACTGAACCTTTAAGACGGATTTCACTGAAATACCCATCTGGTCTGCCTGCACCATAGAGGTCAGGAAGGAAGTCAGTTCCTTGACGCCGCACCGCTTTGACAGATTATTGTAAGCGTCTTTTTTGCTCATTCCGCGATTGATATCCCGCGTTGCCTGCATCAGTTCCACCATCAGTTCTGATTTATTTTTTTCATATAACCGAATCAGCGCCGCGTCAAATCCGAGCCCCGCCTCGACGCTTACTACCAGAAGGTCGATAATATCCGGAAGCTGCTCCCAGATTTTTTTCTTTCTCTTTTGAATTTTGGATTTTAAAACCCTCGTCGGCGCAATCAGGCAGAGCAGTCCGACAACCGCAATCAGCAGCATTGTAACCGCAGCGTTCATACGCAACAGACGGGAAATCAGAAACGACAGCACAATTCCCGTAATACAGACGACAATTTTTAAAGTGGAAAACTGTTCCGCAGTCATGTCGATATCGGCTGTTTCCAACATGATTTCTGTCGCAGATTCTTTTTGGTTATTCCGCTCTCTCCTTGCCTTTTCGCGGTTAAACTTCTGCCGCCTGTCAGATTTTCTCTGCTGAAGTTTTTTTATAAAATTCTGTTTTCCCTTCTCAGATTTCTTTTCCTCTGCTTCCCCTTCTCCGGAAACATGCCGCAGACGTTTATTGATTCGGTCTTTTGATCCAAAACTCTCATAGACTGCAATGATAAAAAGGAATACTGTAATCACAAATACAATTGATATAAGCGCTTCCATCGGTTTCTCCTCATCATTTCATTTTAATTCCATGCCCTTGCGTTTTTGCCGTTAATATTTGACCGTCACCACTTTTCTTATTACAAGAAAACCTATCACTTCCATAACGATACTGACGACCAGCATAGCGTGCCCGATGCTTTCGTTAAACAGTAACGACACATAACTCGGATTGATAACGGAAATGGCTATCAAAATCAATACCGGCAATGCGCCCACAATATATCCGGAAACCCGTCCGCTGGCAGTTTTCGCTTTGATTTCGCCACGCAGACTAATCCGCTCCTGAATTGTGCCTGAAATATTTTCCAACACCTCCGACAGATTTCCGCCGACCTGCCGCTGAATAACAATCGCGGTACACATAATGCCCAAATCCTCGCTGCCAGTTCGTTCCACCATCTGATTGAAACTGTCCTCCAGTGACAGTCCCCTCTGCGTTTCCCGGAACACCCTGCCAAATTCTTCGCTGATTGGAGCCGGCATATCCGTAGCAATCGTATTCATCGCCATTTGGAAGGAATGTCCCGCCCTCAGTGCGTTTACCAAAACGCTGATGGCGTCAATCAACTGGGCCTCCAGCGCCTCTTTTCTCGCTTTCTTTTTCCTGTTAATCACCATAACCGGAACAAACGCCAGCGCAAACGCGACAATCAGGCAGATATAAATATTGTCGATGAACAGCGATAAAAGAATCGGAATCAGTACCGTCATGCTGATCCACAAAATCAGAAAGGTCTGTACCGGCATTTTTACGCCCACGCTGTATAATTCTTCTTCAATTTTTTCAAGTCTTTTCTTTGTTTTTGCGGACAGTTCTCTTTTCTGCTTTTCTTTGACCTTACTTTTTTTCCTGCGTTCCTTTTGCTTTGCCTGCTTTTCTTCCTGCCTGTCGTAAGCAATGCCTTTGACGCGCTCCTCAATCTGCATTTTGTCCCCATGAAATTTATTTAATAGGATTGTTATGATGCAGAAGCACGCAATTCCTGCAAAAACTGTTATCAAACCAATTAACATCTTTTCCCCAACCTTCTTTTATCTTGGTATATCATCTGCAAAAAACCACTGATTTTTTATCGGCACGCCGTTTGCCGTCATTTTTTCGCAACATTTCGGCTTAACTCCGGTGCTGACAAACCGTCCGATGGACTTGTTATTTTCATCATATCCCTCGTTCGTGTATTTAAAGATTTCCTGTGTGGTAATGATGTCGCCCTCCATGCCGGTCACTTCCGACACGCTGATAATCTTTCTTGAACCGTCTCTCAATCTTGCCTGCTGGACAATCAAATCCAGCGCACCGGCAATCTGCTGACGGATTGCGGAAACCGGAATTTCCATTCCCGCCATCATAAACATTGTTTCGATACGTAAAAGCGCATCTCTCGGCGTATTCGCATGGGCGGTAGTCAGCGAACCGTCATGTCCGGTATTCATCGCCTGAAGCATATCCACCGTTTCTCCTCCACGCACCTCGCCGACAACAATTCTGTCCGGCCTCATTCTCAAAGCATTTTTTACCAGATCCCGAATTGTAACTGCGCCCTTCCCCTCAAGGTTTGCCGGCCGGCTTTCCAGAGATACCACATGATCCTGCATCAGCTTCAACTCTGCCGCGTCCTCAATCGTTACAATACGCTCGTCGGCAGGAATGTACGCTGACAAAACGTTTAAAAGCGTCGTCTTTCCGGAACCCGTACCGCCGGAAACCAAGATATTCAGCTTTCCATGCACACTTGCCTCTAAAAATTCCGCCATATCTTCTGACAGCGAACCGAAATTGATCAGATTATCAATCGTCAGCGGCGTGTCTGAAAATTTTCGGATTGTAATGGTAGAGCCGCACAGGGCTACCGGAGGAATAATGGCGTTTACACGCGAACCGTCTGCCAGTCTCGCATCGACCATCGGATTGGAATCGTCAATTCTTCTTCCGAGCGGAGAAACAATCCTGTCAATAATCCTCCTGACGTGCTCCTCATTCTGAAAGGTCACATCAGACAACGTCAGTTTTCCTTTTTTCTCCACATAAATCTGGTTCGGCCCATTGACCATCACCTCGCTGATGTCCGGATCTTTCAATAAATCTTCCAGCGGGCCCAGTCCGGTAATCTCATTAAAGACCTCCCGCGTAATTTTTGTTTTGTCAACCCTCTTTAACTCCGGATTGTTTTCATCAATCACTTCGCTGATTAACTGCTCAATCTCCTTGCTGTTAATCTGCTCGGTTTTTGAAAGAATGGAAGCCACTTCCTTGTGCGTTCCCTCAGCAATCTGCAAATGCGCTTCATTTCTGGCATGATTTCCCTGCTCGGTATGCTTTGGTTCGCTTGCCGCAGGCTTCTCAACGGACGGCTTGCGCGCCGCGCTCTGGTTCTGCTCTTTGTCGGTATTGAAATCTGTATCCGTACTCCGGATATCAGATTTTCCCATTCTTTCCAATAATGACATCTCTTTTTCTCCTTATGAAAACCTGTTTTTACAACAGCGCCGCATAACTCTTGATTGCTTTGCTCACTTTGGATTTCGGTGTGGCAAGCACAATCGGAATACCTCTGTTAATTGACGCAATCACGTTTCTTGTTTCGCTTGGAACTACAAAAGTCATCGCCATATCCAGCGCCGCCTCTGCGTCTTTAATCCGGATATCGGAACTTCCTTCTTTATTTAAGACCATTTTTACCTTTGACGCCTGTCCCAGAGTATCTAAGACGCGCATACAAACCTTTGTATTTTTCAAAGTGGATATTTCCGGATTTGTAACAAAATAAATATCGTTACAGATTTCCAATGCCTGAAGCGCCACCTCGTCAATCGTCGGCCCCAAATCAAAGATAATAAAATCAAAATCTGTGCTGACTGCGGAAATAATTTTGTTTATGTGCTCCGGCTTTACCAGCTCCGCATATTCCGGTGAGACCGGCGCGCATAAAGCATGGACTCCGCTCGAATGCTGGTACAGATAACTGTTGACTGTGGCGTTTGAAAATACGCCTTCCCCAATCAAATCTGAGATGGTATCAAATTTCGGAATGTCAAGAAATACTCCCACATCACCAAACTGAAGGTCTAAATCCACAATCAGTACTTTTTTTCCGATACTCTGCAGGGCAACTGCAAGATTTACGGAAATCATTGTTTTTCCGGTTCCGCCCTTTGTGCCGAAAACGGAAATAATGTGCGCCCGATTGATGGAATTTCCCGTCGTATCGTATTTTTTCTGCTGCTTTAATATATCGCTTTCAATTTCATGACAAATCTTTTCCGATTCCGTATCCATCGTGAAAACATTCCTCACGCCGCACTGCATCGCCCTTGTCAATGTTTCCATGTCACAGTTCCGGGTAATCAGATAAATCAGGCTGTCGCTTCTTGCAATATTGATTTTTTCCAGAAATTCCGCAAGCACCGGCGAAAAATCCCCGTCATATACAACAACGACGTCCATCGGCTTTTTTACAATATAAGGCAGATTTTCATTGTCCGCCTCCACCACGTCAATCCATTGAAACCGCTCGTCTTCTAATAAATTTTTTAATGCGTCGGCATTTTTGTCCGAAGCAATCCCTAAAATGCTAATCTGTTCCATTCTCATACCTTCTTACTAATTAAAATTTAGTTGTCTGTTTTTTCCCTCAGCGCCAGCCTGATTTGTCCTGCAAGCTGCGCGTCATAAATTTTCTTACAGTCACTCATGGAGATTTCAAATGTAATTTCCGAATACAGTTCCCCTTCTTTGGAAAGTTTGTTTCCGACCTTCAACACTTTCACCCCGCTGGCAATTTCCTTTGAGGTGCCTGCGCCGCCCTGTCCTAAAACATCTACATAATCGCCTTCACAGATATAACCCGCAACGCCGGATACATTGTCAACCGATATCGTCATTGCCCTCATTCCCTTCGTGACTTTAAAGGACAACCCGTTGTTTTCCCCTTTGGATTTGTCATACAGTTTTTTGGATAACATCTGCTCCAACGTATAAATTTTTTCATTGGTAAATTTGCCTACAACGTCTTCCATCTTTGTTACCGCGTCAGGATTGACTGCATTCTTTGGAATTTTTGTCATTTGTACCATTTCCTGCGTAATCTGCGTATTTTCGGCAATTTCTCCTACGGAAACGACTACGTCAACCGTTTCCACCGCTTGCTGTACAACGTTTTCCTTCTCCTGTTTACTAAATCCCTTTAAAAAAACAAAGAATAATGCGCCGCAGATTACTGCGGATATCAGCGCAATAATGTATATCTTTTTCATTTTGAAACTCCATTTCCTCAATTTATTTTATACAGATGCCACACTGGTAGATGTAGCATAATAATATTCTCCAATCAGCGTCCAACCCACAAAGGTTAAATTTTTTACGGGATAAGATACCGTAATCCGCGCTTCGTCTTCGTTGACCTCTACTTTAATATCAGCCCCATCTCCGTCATTTGGGAGATTTTCCCTGACTAAAGCCTCCGTATCTCCGGTCAGTTGGTCTCCGGTTCCGATATCCTCCACTGCAATCGCCGCATATCGCGCAGCTTCATAGGAGGCTTCTTCTACTTTATATTTATTATAGTAAATCCAGCCGAAATCTAAAATTCCGCAGAGAATTACAATCAAGACCGGCACAACAATGGCAAACTCTACCATTGCTTGTCCGCTTTCCTTATTTTTTCTTTTCATAATCATACCTCTCATTTTAGGGGTAATTAGCATTATAGGGCGAGTCCTCTGACCCGCCCTATATCCTACTTGCCATAATTCATCTTTTGAGATGATTTCCTATGGCGATTTTACTGCAAACAAATATGTATTTTAATTTATGAGTTATCCGCTGATTATTACTCTCCAGCCGGAGTTGTCAACTCTTTGCTTGCAGAACTGAAAATGTTCTTAACATTTCCACCTAATACAACTACTGCACCAATTACTACTACGGCAATTAACGCAATAATTAAAGCGTATTCTACCATTCCCTGTCCACTTTCGTCCTTAAAAAATCTCCTCAACATATTTTTGTCCTCCTTTTTATATATGTTTTTTATTGCTAACAGCATTGATATGCTGATAGTAACCTTTTTGATTTCCTAAAACGGAATTCCTCCAAAGTTCATCGGCAGCAAGATTACAATCATCATTGCTATTGCGAGAAACGGCCCCATAGGAATCATTGTCTTGATAATCGTGAGAATCGGCATCTGTTTTTGTAAGATTACATAAATGATTACCAGTATTCCCATCAGTACGATGGTAACCAGACAGCCCATGACTCCTAAAACAAATCCTGCGGTGGCGGCTAATTTAATGTCGCCCGCTCCAACCTGTTTTGATAAGAATGCCGGTATCATGAAAACTATAAATCCTACCAGCAGTCCCACAATGGAATCTACAACATGAAATGTCGGAAAACCATTCGCCCCAAACAAGTCCGGTATGCCGAATACTGTTTTGCTCACCAGCATGGCAATCAGCAATCCGTTTGGGATAATCCTGTGATGAATGTCGCTGACGACAATCACTTCACAGATGATTAAAAGTAAATAAGCGTAAATGATTTCAGCAGAAAGTGGAATGTTCCACATAATCAGTCCTCCAAAGACTGCCATGACCACAACGATGAAATAATTTTCATGTCCGGCTCTTTTTACTTCCAGCTTTCTTCTGTCAAGGAGAATTTTCTCTACCGCATCACCGATAAACTTACAACCAACTCCGATGAGAATTCCTGCAACAATTTTTAGTATCAGTGATTCCATGAAGTTCCTCCTTACTGTTGAAATTTCATCTGCTGCTTTATTTACCCTCATTTTACACTTTCCGTCCCTTAATACAACTCGCCACTTTTTAGTTTGGTATTTTTTTTCATGTGAACAAGGTGGTCTTTTTTTATATCGGTAGCCTTTTTTGTGCATTTTGTATGTTTTTGGCAGGATATTGCGTCGATAAAGCGCAGAAAATTAGTTCTTTTACACAAAAAAGGCGCTACATTCGTGATTGAAAAAACATAATGCAGCGCTTTTCTGACTCTCAGGCTGTTATTTTACAATGCTTCCCGTCCAGTCGAAATCGATTTCTTTATATTCGGGAGTAACTACCTTGAGAATATCATTATATAAATAATTGTGTCCTTTGATATTATTCATTTTTGCCTGCTGATATAGTTTTTCGGCGATATCATAAATCGTATACGTTACCACCTCGCTGTATACATAAGAATTGTCTTCCAGTTTTACATACGCCCTGACGATTCTTTTTGCAGTGTACTCTGACACCGTTTTATCACTGAATGGAACTGTTATTGCATAGCTCAACGCATCGTCCATTTTAGAATACTGATGCTCCAGTTTTCCTTTTTGGGTTCCGTCAAAGGCCTTTACATAAGGGTTTGTATTGCCCACATATAAATCCTGTTCATCTGTATATTTTCCAAGTCCGTAAACAAGTCCCTGTTCTACTACGGCTTTTCCATCAATCTCCGGCTTGCGGGAATAAACTGTTCTGATTCCTTCCGCCGTATAACTAATCCAAAATCCGTTAATTTCCAAATCAGCGCTTGTCACAATTTCCGGTTTCTGGACAGGAGCAGTCGTTTCCTCTGTGTGTTCTGTTGTAGTTTCCTCTGCCTGTTCTGTTGTGGTTTCTTCTGTTTTCTGAGAAGAACCTTCCTCACTTCCCTTAACGGTTACGGTCACGGAAACGCCTTCAGATTCCTTTTCGCCAAGCGCGCCGGTTACGGTAACCGTATGGTTTCCTGCTGATACAGGAGTAATCGTATAGGTTCCGCAAAGCACGTTGGACAACTGTAAATTTCCATCTACATAAACGTTAAATGTCTGTCCCAGACTTCTCATTTCATCATTATCACTCCATATAACAGTGATTTCATAGTCGTTTCTGCTTTCAGCAGTCACACCGAGCGGTTTCAGCGGTTGCTTTTCCTCCGGCGTTTCGCTTTCCTCCGGCGTTTGCGTAGTACTTTCCTGTGGCTCTGTCGTAGTCGTTTCCTGTGACTCTGTCGTAGTCGTCTCCTGCACCGGCGCACGATCCACTGCTTCTCTCGCCGCCTTTGCCCATACATAGTCCTGTGTTGCGTCCCAGTTAATTGACCACGTCATCAGTCCCCGAAATGACGGATATGCCTTCGGCGGGGTGAATCCATCTACTGTTGTTCCATAAATCATGGCGTTAAATGCTCCCGCCGCCTGTTGCGGTGTAATCTGTCCCGAACCTGCCGCCTGTCTGCTGCTCGGCACTCCAATGGCCACCTGATCCGGTCTCAGTCCGCTCTCTATATAAAGCGTGGAAAGATTGGCAGGAAACGAACCGTTTCCCGGAGCCGTCACGCTTCCTCCATATCCGTTCATGGAACCGGAATTGTAAAACTGCGTATGTACAGTCGTCAAAATATCCTTTATGGACATTGCAAGGTTCCAATAATATGATGAAAATCCTGCCCCATTCGGCGTCATGTATGCTGTTTCCGGCGCCATTGTAATAATAAAGTCTTTTCCGAAGTGGTCGTACATTTTTCTTAAAGCGCCCGCAATATAGTTTGTTCCGGATACTGCGGCTCCCTCAAGGTCAATATCCACGCCCTCAAAGCCGAACTTCTCAATAATGGAAATCATGCTCTGCGCGAATTTCTCCGCTGCCGCTTCGCTGTTGATTTCAATTCTTCCCTCTGCTCCTCCCACAGAGATAATCACATGCTGTCCTTTTGTCTTTAATGTTTTGATATCCTGTATAAACTCCGCATCGCTGTACCCGATGCTTTTTTTCAAATCATCACTCACACTGAAAGTCGCCTCGCCCGGTACGGAAGTATTTCCGGTGAATGCCACGCAGATTAAATCATAGTACGCCGGCACATCGGATAATTTGAGGTTTGCCGAACCGTTTGAAAAATTATGCCAATATCCCGTTACTGTGTGCTGAGGGAGCACTCCGTTTACCGTATAGTTGTTATCAGAGCCTTCGCCGTCTTTTTGGGTGCTTTCTTCGGTATTTTCCTCCGCCGGTTTGGTTGTTGCCGGACTTCCCTTGAGATCCGGACGTTCTTTCCAGAGTGTAAATGCAGCCTGTGGCGTCCATGCAACATTGCTGTTGTGTTCATAAGTACACTCATAGACGCTTCCCTCATAATAGACAAGATCCCCTATCCGATAATGAACATTATCAGGGCTCCACAACGGATACTGACCTGCATTACCGCTGTCTTCCTTAGCGTCCGCAGTTGTTTCAACGGATTCAGTTGTCTGCGCCAATACAGTCGTTTCAACGGATTCAGTTGTCTGCGCCGGTTCAGTCGTTTCAACAGATTCAGTTGTCTGCGCCGGTTTAGTACTTTCTTTTTCAGTCTGCGTATTCACTGTTTCTGTCTGACTGCCCGTCTCTGCCGGCTTAGTTTCTGAAGAACCCTGATACAGATTTGTCCAGCCGAATTCTTTTGCTCCGTCTTTCACCCTTCTGGTCATTCCTATTTCAGTAATTTTTGACACGTCCGGTTTGGTGGAGGAGGTCAGTTTTAAGGTTATTTCCGAATACCCGCTGTCTGCCGTTCCAAGATAATACGGCCAGTTTGAATAAGTCACAGTCGTATAGTCTCCCGATTTTCCAATCGTTCCTCCCGCAGACCATGCGCTTCCGGAAAGTTTGGCTCCGTCCGCTGTCTTTATGTAAAATACCGGATAAGTCGCCGTTCCCGCAAATTTTTCCGCATAGTACAGCACATTTGCCTCCGCCGCACCATGAAGCGTTCCTTTGTTTTTCGGCGTGCTTACCGTATTATTGTTTTTCACTGTGATGACATAATCATTCCCCGAAACAGTAACCTTTGCGCTGACATTTTCCATTGCAGGAAATTCAATTTTCTGCGCTTTCTGTTCACTGCCGCTCCCGAAAAGAGCGTTATAACTTGTTTTTGTAATTGTGGACGCTGAATCCAGTGAAGCCATCCATGAAATCAGTCCGCCAAGCGGTTTGTTGAAAGGGTTTTTAAACTGTTCATTTTTCACATACTGCGCCTTTGCAGTCACCGACCGCTCATTGTCACAGGTAAAGAAATATCCTGTATCCTCATTGTAATAATAAGCCGCCTGCGCAGTTTCATCATAATATTCCTTTAATCCGTACTGACCTGCCAGCGTATCGATATCGCCGAACGCATATGTTCCGCTTGTCGTCCCGTCAGCTGCTTTCACGCTGTTTGGCGCCGCCGTCGCATAAAGTCCCGGATTTTTTGGATCTCTCCCGTCTTTCTGTACGCCTGCCCAGCCCCTTGTGTACGGCGCTACGCCAATGACAATCTTAGACGCATCAATCGTATCTCCATAAGTATCATATAAATACTGCACACAGGCATTTACGGAAAACTGCCCGTCCGTCTGAGACTCATGGTCATAAGCCTCATTGGTATAAAGCGCGGTCTGATGTCCTGTATATGCGCTCCATGCCCCGTTCAGGTCATAGGTCATCATATTTGCAAAATCTACGATATCTAAAACTTTATCATATTCAATCTGCTTCATCATCGCCGGAGACGCTGACATCGCAACGGAAAGTTCATAATGTTTTCCATCTTTTTTCCCATAACTGTCAAGCGCATTTCTCAATTCCTGAAGCAGTAATGTGAAATTTTCTTTATCCGCAGGAGAGCCCTTGCACCCCTTATCGACAGTGACGCCATTGCCGCTCGGATCCGGATTACGGTCTGCCGTCGGATATTCCCAGTCAATATCAACAAAATCATATCCATAAAGATGCGCCGCTTCTGCTATATTTCGGGCAAAATTTTTTCTTGCCGTCTCTGATGCAGCAACCTTCGGGAAATCTCCCGACCGCGTCCAGCCTCCAACAGAAAATCCTATTTTCATATTAGGATATTGATTTCTTAACTGAATCAGCGCCGGAACTACGCCCGCCCAAGTGCTGTCAAATCCTGCGCCGTATCCGACATTCGGATTTTCAAAATCTGCCCATGTATCGCAGGAAATTACATTCCCGTTTTCATCAACATCCATAAATGCAAAATTCAAATGGGTGATATAATTGCCCGGTATCTTGTCCGGAGTATAGTTTTTCTGTCCTGAATAAATAGACCACTCCCCATAATACATAACGTTGCGGTACTGCGGAGCGGCCCCTGTCTCCTGCACGTCCCCATTCGCCGCCAACGCCGGTATATAACCGAAGAACAGGTTTGCAATCAGAACCACTGCCAGCACAATACTGCTAATTTTTTCCATAAAAAAAAGATCCTTAGGTAACATTTTTTTCTTACGCATAATCATATGCCTCCTTCATAATAATTTATAAAAACCTTTCAATCTTTGCCAGTTTAGCACAGTGAAGTCCTGAAGTCAATAAATTTTCCAGTTTTTGGGAGGAATTCCCAGTTCTTGGAAAAATTGAATTATTGCAAAACAAGAGAGCAAATCACTGTGAAAGAATTATGCGAAATTTCTGTGATTCACAGTTTTTATCTGCGCTATAATTCTATCTACGATTTGCTCTCTGAAATATTAGAGGATATGTCTTTTAGAATTTCTTGAATACACCAGTAGTTATGACCGTTTTAAAAATATTGCTGATTATTTTCATTTTACACACAGTAATCCTTTACCGATTACAGTTTTCCCTGCTCGATTTTGTTCAGTTCTTCTTCGGTCAGCCCTGTGGCAGTCAGGATTACCTGCCGGTCTGTGCGCTTTTCTAAAAGTCTTTTTGCCGTAGTGATTTTTTCGAGGTACCTTCCGCGTTCTTCGCCGATTTGTATGCCTTCTTTTCTTCCTCTCTGCTCGCCAATCTGTATTCCTTCTTTTCTTCCCCTCTGCTCGCCAATCTGTATGCCTTCTTCTTTTCCTATTTGTATTCCTTCTTCTCTTTCATGTGCTTTGACCGTTTCCAGATATTTCTCCTCATTAAACTCCTCCAGAATCATTCCACGCACCTCCGCTTTATGGACTGTCAGAAACTCCTTCAGGATCCCTTTTTTGATACACTCGTCCACTGCCGTATCCACTGCTTCCTCGATGGTTTCCGACGCCCTATTTTTTTCTCTTATCGTATCTATCAGTATAGCATATTCCTCAAGAATTTTACACCTTGCAAACAGCTTTTTGTTTTTTCCGTAATTGATGTTTAACAGATGTGCCGTCCACTCACATTCTCCCGGCGCCTTATTCTGCATAAAACAGTCCGAAAGTTTTAAGAGGACTTCATCTGCAGTTTCCGGCTTTCCGTTGTAGAAGATATAGTATCTCGGCTCCGG
>CANRMF010000046.1 GCA_947631665.1 uncultured Lachnospiraceae bacterium
TATCAAAAGACCTCTCGAAAGTCTGCAAACCCGCATAAATACTGGGTTTTTACGACTTCTCAACTTATTCCCACTCTATCGTCCCCGGCGGCTTACTCGTCAAATCATAAAACACGCGGTTTACCCCTTTCACCTCATTGATAATCCGGTTCATGACCTTGTTGAGCACCTCATATGGTATTTCCGCAGCTTCCGCCGTCATAAAATCTATCGTCTTCACTGCCCTAAGCGCCACCGCATAGTCATAAGTTCTCTCGTCACCCATGACGCCGACCGAGCGTATATTCGTCAGCGCAGCAAAATACTGGTTGATACTGCCGTCCAGTCCGGCGTTGGCAATTTCTTCCCGGTAAATTGCGTCTGCGTCCTGCACAATTTTTACCTTCTCCGCCGTCACCTCGCCGATAATCCGAATGCCAAGTCCCGGCCCCGGAAACGGCTGACGGAACACCAGATAGTCCGGAATGCCAAGCTCAAGTCCCGCTTTGCGCACCTCGTCCTTAAACAAATCCCGAAGCGGTTCGATAATTTCCTTAAAATCCACATGCTCCGGCAGTCCTCCTACATTGTGGTGGGACTTGATTACTGCGGATTCGCCGCCCAGACCGCTCTCGACCACGTCCGGATAAATCGTTCCCTGCACCAGATAATCCACAGCGCCGATTTTCTTTGCTTCTTCCTCAAAAACCCGAATAAACTCCTCGCCGATAATCTTGCGCTTTTCCTCCGGCTCCGTTACCCCCTGCAGTTTTTTATAATACCTCTCCTGCGCGTTGACGCGGATAAAATTCAAATCGTATTGACCGTTCGGCCCGAAAACCGCCTCGACCTCATCGCCCTCGTTCTTCCTTAAAAGTCCATGATCCACAAATACACAGGTGAGCTGCTTTCCGACTGCCTTTGACAAAAGAACCGCCGCCACAGAAGAATCCACGCCGCCGGACAACGCACAGAGCACCCTGCCGCCGCCGACCTTTTCACGAATTGCCTGAATAGAGTTTTCCACAAACGACTCCATCTTCCAGTCGCCGGAGCAACCGCACACCTTATACACAAAATTACTCAAAATTTCCTTTCCCCGAACAGTGTGCAGCACCTCCGGGTGGAACTGAACCGCATAAAGCTTTCCCGAAGCATCTTCGGCAGCCGCCACAGGGCAGTCCTTCGTGTGGGCGGTAATCCGAAATTCCGGCGCAGGCTTGGAAATATAATCAAAATGGCTCATCCATACAACCGTATTCTGCTCAATATTTTCAAACAGTTTGGAATCTGTATCCACAAAAGTTTCCGTCTTTCCGTATTCGCGAACCGGCGCCTTCTCCACCGTACCGCCTAAAATGTGCTGCATGAGCTGCGCGCCGTAGCACAGTCCCAGCACCGGAATTCCAAGTTCAAACAATTCCCTTGTGTAAGTCGGGGCGCCTTCTTCATAACAACTGTTCGGCCCTCCGGTCAGAATAATTCCCTTTGGATTGAGTTCCTTAATCTTCTCAATATCCGTCCTGTAAGAATAGATTTCACAGTACACATTGCACTCGCGCACACGACGCGCCACCAACTGATTGTACTGTCCTCCGAAATCAATGACAATAACCAATTCCCGTTCCATGCTTCTCCTTTCGTGCTTAAAACTACATTTTCCTGTAAATAACCGCCGTCTGTGGTTTCATAAAAAAGGATATGTATCCGTCTTTCTGCTCCAGCTTCATGCGGCTGCAATTATAAAATTCCTTATAAGTTTCAATAAGACGTTCAAATACAGTTCTGTCCGGACTGCCGAGTTTCCAGACCGGAATATATACCTCGCGTTCCCTGTCGCCGGTATTGATGGCGACAATGACGCTGTTTTTTCTGTCAAACCTGCCATAACTCAAAAAATCCTGCTCGTAACTGAGCGGAAGATAAGAGCCTGTCTGTAAAACCTGATTTTGCTTATGAATACCGATGACTTCTCTGTAAAATTCCAAAATCTCAAGATTTTCCCTGCCCCATGGATACGTCCTGCGGTTATCCGGATCAGTCCAACCGCAAAGGCCTGCTTCATCTCCGTAATAAATCGTCGGCGCACCCGGCAGAGTCATCTGCATCACAACGCCCTGCTTAAAAATCGCTTCATTCGTATTCATGTCCGCCGCCTCTGAGCCGGCAGTACCAATCCTGCCGACCATCTGATTTGTCCGCGTCATAAACCGCGAATGGTCATGATTGGAAAGTTCGTTCATGGCAGACAGAAACGACTGCGTCTGCATTCTCGTCATCTGATACTGCAGCGTCTTTACAAAAACCTCAGCATTGCCCTTCAACTCCGGCTTCGCGTTGTCCGAATGTTTGTCAACGCCGGTCAGAAACCATGATACCGGCTCCATAAATCCGTCGTAATTCATGACAGTATCCCACTCGTCGCCCTGAAGCCACGCGTTTGCGTCGCCATAATGCTCCGCCAGAATAATTGCGTCAGGATTTGCTTCCTTCACCGCCTTGCGGAAACGCTTCCAAAACTGATGGTTAAATTCCGGACTGTGTCCCAAATCCGCCGCCACGTCAAGGCGCCAGCCATCGGCGTGAAACGGAGCGGATACCCACTTTCTTCCGATATCCAGAATATACTCGCAGAGCGCTTCGCTTCCTTCATAATTCAGTTTCGGCAGGGTATCAAACCCCCACCAGCCTTCATAAGCGCCGTTATCCGGCCAGTCTTCCCCATGAAAACGGAAAAAACCGCTGTACGGACTCTCCTTCGTCTCGTATGCGCCGGCATGATAAATCTCATTGCCCCTGTACAATTTTTCCCTGTCAAGCCATTTATTAAACGAACCGCAGTGATTGAACACGCCGTCCAAAATCACTTTCATTCCTCTCGCGTGCGCCTTCTCAACCAGTTCAATAAACAGTTCGTTGCTCGCCTCCAGATTTGCCCGATAAGTTGTCCGCACCCGATACCGTCTGGCGTGCTCGTTATTCGTATCTCCATGCTCTAACAAATCGCCGCGATCCAGCACAATTTTTCCAAAATGCGGATCAATATAATCATAATCCTGCGTATCATACTTGTGATTTGAAGGAGAAACAAAAAGCGGATTAAAATAAATGACCTGCACGCCCATTTTTTCGAGATAACCCAGCTTGTCAATAACTCCCTGCAAATCGCCGCCGTAAAACTGCCTTGTATTGTCTGCGGCAGGATTTTCATACCAGTCGTCTATCTTTTCCACGCCGCGCCCGATATAGGCGTACTCATTGGTATAAACGTCGTTCGTCCGATCCCCGTTGCAGAACCGGTCTACCATAATCTGATACATGACAGCGCCCTTTGCCCAATCCGGCACTGAAAATTCCGGCGTCAGTTGAAACTGACGGTTTTCGGAATAATGTTCGTCTGCTCCCATTGCATCATAAAAAAGAATCCGTCCGCAGTCCTCCACAATCCGGAAATGATAATACGCCGTCTCCTCAGAGAGCCGGACTGCGGCATGATAATACCAGAAATCATCTTGTTCTTCCGGCGTCATTTCGTGCTCTGCGCCATTGATGCAGAGAAACGCCTCCCGAATATTTCCGGCAGTGCGCAGCACAAATTCATAAGCGCCTGTGTCCTTATGATATCTGCAAAATTCTGCCGTTCCATCATGAAATAAACTTTCTTTTTGTCTATCCATCGCCATCACTTTTAAAAGAGCGCCTCAAACTCTTTCTGTCCTATCTTTTCTTTTTCCATCAACAGTTTTGCGCTTGCATGAAGCTGTTCCAGATGTTCTTCAATAATCTTCTTAGCCTTTGTATAACAGTCGGTCACTATGGATTTGACCTCCCTGTCAATCGCGGAAGCGGTCTCCTCGCCATAGCCTTTGGAATGAGCCAGATCCCTTCCGATAAAGACGTCGTCGGAATCATCATCATAGTTAATCAGTCCCAGATTTTCGGTAAACCCGTACTTCGTTACCATCGCCTTTGCCGCCGCCGTCGCCTGCTTAATATCCTGAGAAGCGCCGGTCGTCACATCGTCAAGAACGAGTTCTTCGGCAATTCTGCCGCCGAGACTGACCATAATCTCCTGAAGCATTTTGCCTCTGGTCATAAACATTTCATCTTTTCCCGGCAGCGGCATCGTATAACCTGCCGCGCCTGCGCCGGTCGGAATGACAGACACCGTATGAACCGGCCCGACGTCAGGCAGTACATGGAATAAAATCGCATGACCGGACTCATGGTACGCCGTAATCCGTTTTTCCTTTTCGGAAATAATCTTACTCCTCTTTTCTTTGCCGATTCCCACCTTAATCATTGCCTGATTGATGTGTTCGCGGTTCAGATACGGCTGATTTTCTTTCGCCGCCAGAATTGCCGCCTCATTTAACAGATTTTCCAAATCTGCGCCGGTAAATCCGGCGGTAATGCGCGCGATTTCTTCAAAATCCACATCATCGCCGACCGCCTTATTTCTCGCATGAACTTCAATAATTTCTTTTCTTCCCTTTACGTCCGGTCTGCCGACAATGACCTTCCGGTCAAACCGTCCCGGACGGAGAATTGCAGGATCCAAAATATCAACGCGGTTTGTCGCAGCCATGACGATAATCCCCTCGTTGGTGCCAAAACCGTCCATTTCCACAAGCATCTGGTTCAACGTCTGCTCGCGCTCATCATGTCCGCCGCCCATGCCGGTTCCCCTGCGGCGCGCTACTGCGTCAATCTCATCAATAAAGACAATACATGGGGAGTTTTTCTTTGCCTCAGCAAACAAATCGCGGACTCTTGACGCTCCGACGCCGACAAACATTTCCACAAAATCCGAACCGGAAATCGTGAAAAACGGAACGCCCGCCTCACCCGCAGTCGCTTTTGCCAAAAGTGTTTTTCCGGTGCCCGGAGGCCCCTCCAAAAGCACGCCCTTCGGTATTCGGGCGCCGAGCTGAATATATTTTTTCGGATTTTTCAGGAAATCGACAATCTCCTGAAGTTCCTCTTTTTCCTCGTCCAGACCGGCAACTTTGGAAAAGTCCATATTTTTAATTTCCACGACCATCTTGGCGCGGCTTCTGCCAAAGTTTGCCATTCTCCCGCCGCCGCTGTTGGCATTGGCGTTGAGCATAAAAATCACCACAATGACGACAACGCCCATCAATAAAATCGGAAGAATGGTAAGCCAAATGCTGTCCCGTTCCACATCGCCGACCTTCGGCTGAATATCCTTGACGCCGACTTCATTCGTCGCGTTGTATGTGTCAATATCTTCGAGCACCTTGTTGACATCAGAAACATAAACGCTCTCCGTCTCATCGTCTCCCAGTTTTACCACAAGCCGTCCGGTCGGCACCTCCTTATTCTGGCGGATACTGATTTCCGTAACCTTTCCGGCCTTTAAATCCTTCAAAAAATCACTGTACTTATAATCCTGCGTGTCAAACGTTCCTGAAGAATAGATAATCAGAAACACAATCATCACCGCAATGACCATAAAATATATTCTTGAAAATTTACTTCTCTGCTTGTTCAAAAGTCGTCCTCCTTAAATGTAAAATTTATACAAATTTATGAATTTTTCTTTTGTTCTATTCATCTAAATGAATTTCGCCAATGTATGGCAAATCCCGATAACTTTGGTCATAATCCAGTCCGTAACCGACGACGAACCGGTCTTCTATTTGAAAGCCAACATAATCTATCTCCACTTCGGATTCCCTTCTGGCGGGTTTGTCCAAAAGCGTCGTGACGCGTATGCTGGCGGGTTTTCTCTCTTTTAACAACGGAATAAGATGACTTAAAGTATTCCCCGAATCAACGATGTCCTCCACCACAATAACGTCCAATCCCTCAATACTCTCGTCCAGATCCTTCTGGATTTGTATGTTTCCACTGCTCTCCACGCCGGAGCCGTAACTGGAAACCTTCATAAAATCCAGCGTCACCGGAATCGTCAGACGTTTTGCCAGTTCACAGGTATAAAAAACACTTCCCTTTAAAATACAAATCAGTCGAATTTCTTTTTTTGCATAATCATGGCTAATCTGTTTTGCGATTTCCCGCACTCTTTTGTCAATCTCCTTCTCAGTAATCATGACACTAATCTTGTTTCTCATCTTTTGTTACCTCGCTATGAGTTCAGATAATCTACGCGAATTACCTGCTCCGTCGTAGATGTTACCTTGTAATAAGCGCTGATGCGGTGCCCGATAACCCATAAAACATGGCTTCCCTGCGCCAGCAGCAGCAGTTGTCCGCGCTCCTCCTTTGGAATTTTTTCTTCAATCAGATACTCCTTGAGTTTTTTTCGGGTGCCCTTTTCATCAATCACCAGATAATCTCCCGAAAGACGGGTTCTGACACTTAACTTATCTATTTTATCACAATCAAACCATTTCGTATATATGCGCTCCGGAATATTTTTAAAATCAACATTGTTTTCAAACGATATTTTTACATATTCGTTGGGCAAAATCTCTTTTCCGCGCATTACCTCCACCATCAGGCTTTCCGCGCAGACCTCTTTTTTCTTTCGGATTGTAATTCCGTCATATCCGCGTACCGCTTCCAGTCCGTAAGGCAAATCGACACTCTTTGAAGTCCGGTTGTCAATCAGAGCGCACACCGCTTCAATGTGAACCCCCGTAATATCCTTCAACTGCCCTGCCTGCGTCTCAATCATTTTCCGTATCACGCCTTTGAGGACTGCCGTATGCAGCGCAAAGCCCCCTCTGACCAGTTCGTTTCCCCGAACATAGCGGGCGTAAGCGTCCCTGACCTGTAAGTCAAGATAATCCGCCAGTTCACGAAGCCGGCCGGCTGCCGATGCGATATGATATTCTGCCTGAGGATTGATATTTTCCCTGACATATGGGAGAAGTTCGTTTCTGATTTTATTTCTGCTGTATTGGTTCTGCCCGTTCGTCTCGTCAATGCAATAAGAAATATGATTTCGGTTCAGATAGTGTTCAATTTCCAAGCGGGTGCAGCATAAGAGCGGCCTGATTACCGCTCCCCTTTTTACCGGGATTCCTGCAAGACCATGAATACCGGCTCCCCGAAACAGATGAAACAGTACGGTTTCACTCTGGTCGTTGAGATGATGCGCCACCGCAATTTTATCCGCTGAAAGTTTCTTCTGATAATCGTGGAAAATCTCATACCGTACCTGTCTTCCCGCTTCCTCCTCAGACATTCCGCCGGACTTTGAAAGAGCTCTTACGTCGACCTTTTCCAGATAAAAAGGAATTTCCAATCTCTTACAGATTTTCTCTACAAAGTCCGCGTCTCTGTCTGCCGCCTTTCCCCGCAGCATGTGGTTGACGTGAACCACATACAGGGAGCAGTGAAGCTGCGTCTTCAGTTCATTTAACAGATACAGCAGACATATGGAGTCCGCGCCGCCGGAAACCCCCAGCAGCACTTTTTCACCATATGCAATCAGTTGATTTTCTTTAATATATTGGTATACCCTGCGTTCCATAGACCGCTCCTGACTTTCTCCTTGCTGTACTACTAGAATACTTTAAGAGGGTTTTTCTGTCAATCAGGACATTCCCAGAGCCCCGTACAGATAACCGTCATGTCGTCTTTCGGAATTCCATCCGTCATTTCCAGCGAGCGGTTCAATATCTGAAGCGCCATTTCTCTTGGGTTCAACGTTTCAATATCCATAATAATACGTCCCATACATTCCTCCTTATCCCCGCATTGCAGCGCGTCCACAATACCGTCGGAAATCATAATCACAAAATCGCCATCGTATAGTTTTTTCGTAATGGTTTCCATATCAACATTTTCCATAACTCCCATCGGAAGCGATGTCGACTTAATACATTCCACCCAATTTCCCCTTTTGATATAGGTGCAGGCCGCTCCCATTTTCAAAAACTGGCAAATTCCCGAATACCTGTCAATCAGCGCCATATCCAGTGTTGCCGGCTCCTGCCATTGATTGCCTGTCAGCATTACCGAGTTAATCAGTTTTAAAGTTGTATTTTCTCCAAATCCGCTGGACAACAACTGCTCTAACAGGTCTATAATCATTTCGCTATAATCCCGCGCCTTCTCTCCCGAACCCATTCCGTCGCAAATACTCATAAAGGTCTGGCCGCAATCCATTTCCATATAGGTAAAATTGTCTCCGGACACATCTTCATCTTGCCTTGTTCTCCGCGCAGTTCCGCTGACCGTATTAAAATTTACATCTTCATAAAACACATAATCCTCAAACGAATCCGTCAGCTCCCGAAGACAGGCTCCCGCGCTGCGCACCGGTCGGGCAACCGCCTCCGAAAGCGTTTTTTCGAGTACCTCTATGGGGATTTCATTTCTCCCCCGTTTTTTCGCCGACAATCGGATTTCCACCCGGTTTTTGGGCGACTGGCTGATTGTAATTTTTCTGGTCTGCATTTTTCTCTCCCGCAGCCGTTTGCGTATATAATTTTCCATACCCCAAAGCCTTCTCCTTTCACCTGTCGGAAGTCTTGTATAATACTCCATCATATTCGCCATCTCTCCGAGCTGTATCGCCATTGCCTCTCTGGTTTCAAGCATTTTGTTGTACCAGAGGTAATTCAGCTTCATGCGCTCCATGTACTGAATCTGCCCGTTTTCGCACCCGAAACAGAGGTTATTGTTGATTTCCTGCTCCACAAGATTGTCATTGAGTTTTGGCGTATTGTTTTCAATCACAGTCATTCCCCGTATTTTGGCGGCAAGATTTTTAAAAGCGCCTGACGTCCGAAGCATCTCCTCCGTCCGAAGCATCTGCTGCCGCCTGACTTCCAGAAAATAACTCGTCTTTGCAGGTATGTACCACATAAATTTCTGCACCAGATAAGTAAATATGGCGGTCACAGACCACTCAAGCAATATGATAGGAATTAAAAAATATAAATCCTGCCGGTAAGCGCCGCCCATCGCCCAGTCAATCCCCTCCAACCCAACACCAAATGAGAGGGTGATGAACGCCGCGACAAGATAATTATATTTCTTTGTATGACTCCTGTATCGGGAAAGACAAATTCCCAGACTTCCCATGAAAATCCCATATTTCATTATGGTAAGAATTCCCGCGCTCTGACGAAACGAAAACAACATCACGAGATAAGCCAACGGAGATAAATATCGGACGGTACATAAGGCCGCAAACCAACCCACTGCAAAAGGATAATAACCTTGCAGCGGCACATAACACAGGATTGCGGCAATCATCAGTAATAAAGCCGGTTTTACCACTTTCTGCTTCATAAAACGCCTCCTTTCTTTTTTTACGCACAGTAGTATAACCAACCCGATTTGAATTTTTTGTCAGAATTTCACCTCTGCATCATTAGAGTTTTCGACACGAAAGACTTTCACAATTTATTGATTTTTCTCGGTATCCTCATAACAAAATATCTCCAAAATATAGTGGCCATGCACCATACTTTGGAGATTGTTAAAAATTTACTGATCTGATTTAAAAATAATCTCATTCGGATATAAAAGCCCAAGTCTTCTCGCCATTTCCTCTACATATTCATCGGTCTTGACATAAGCCTCTTTATCCTTTAATTCCTGAGAAAGCTGAAGCTCCGCCTCATACTCTGCCTGAAGTTTGCTCTCCTGCTCCCGCAGTTGTCTCAGCGTACTGTATTTTTGAATGGTCTGAATGCCGATAACAATGCAGATTAAAACGGCGACTGCCGTCAACGCAATGACCATTCTCTTATTTTTAATCCGCCGCTTGCGGATTTGGTCAAGCCTTCTGGTCGGCGTATCCCTTCTCCTGTTTGGAGGCTGCGGATTTCTCCCTCTGTTTGGAGGCTGTGGATTTCTCCTTCTGTTTTCTGAATTTCCTAAATATCCGTTTTTTAACCGGCCGTCTGACGTCATCTATGTACTCTTTCCTTTTATTTCGTAAAATCTTCCTGTTTTTTCTAAACAATTTCTTATATATTAGTTTAAATCCATTCCGTATTTTTTTCAATGGTTTTAACATCATTCTGAAAAAGCGCCGCAGCCAGTCCGACAGTGGGCCGACAACCTTCCTTCCGACCAACCGCTCATATAACAGCATGGTCAGCGCAGTCGCGCCAATTCCATAATATCTGGGGCTTCCATAATTATATCTCAAAAACAACTGAAACAGATAAACCGCCGCAGCCGTCCAAAACAGGACGTCTTCTATAATACTGCGTATCATGGAGGCGGGAAACACCCTGCGGAATATCCGAATGACGTCATAGCAGAGCGCAAAAACAAGCCCCGCATATACGCTGACCGCCAACAACTGCAGTTCTTCCCCGATGCGCCCGCTCATCAGCGAAACAACCTTTTGAGCATTGACTTGCTTTTCCGGCTGTAATCCTTCACATCGGAATATTCCAGACTGTCAATCACTCCGTCTACATTTAATTCCCCGCTGTCCAGATTCACCTTTGCCACCTTGAGTTCGCTTCCCTTAATAGACAACATTCCCATATTCGTCTCAAGTAAAACGTGTTTTAAATCAAAGGAAACGACGTCATTTACTCCGGTCAGGCTCAGTTTCCTTCTGCGCTCCATCACCAGTTTATGCGGTTTCAGCCCGTTGTTATTTTCCATAACGATACCACAAAGATTTTGTTCTATCCTATTATATTTCATACCCGTTTCCGTTATGATAAAATTTTACACGCTTAAATCCTCATACATATCCGCCGCCGCGTCTTTTTTGACGGTTTCATTTAAACTCAGCACCTTTACCTTCACCGTCTTCTGCCCGAACTGAATTTCTATGACGTCGCCTATTTTAACATCATAAGACGCCTTAACAGCCTTTCCATTGACGAAAACCCTTCCTGCGTCGCACGCTTCATTTGCGACCGTTCTCCTCTTAATAATCCGCGATACTTTTAAATATTTGTCAATTCTCATTTTGTTCTCCCTGCAAAAGAAAAGAACTGTCACCTCAGTAACAGTTCTTTTATAAAAGTACAACTCAATTAGTTCAACGCATTCTTTAATGCTGCGCCTGCTTTGAATTTTGGAACGTTTGCTGCTGCAATCGTAATCTTTTCCTTTGTTGCAGGATTAACGCCCTGACGCTCAGGTCTCTTAACTGCCTCGAAAGTACCAAATCCAACTAACTGAATCTTTTCACCTTTCTTTAACTGTTCTTCGACTACTGCTGTAAATGCTTTCACAGCCTTGTCTGCATCTGCCTTTGTAATTCCAGCTTCTTCTGCGATAGCTGCTACAAATTCTGTCTTATTCATCACATTACCCTCCTTGATAAATTAACGATACCTCTTTTTTCCTCGCTGTATCTATATAACTTTATACTCTATTTGGTAGTTTTTGTCAAGAAAAATACACCATTGATACGGGTTTGGTGTTTTTAATTCTCCATCTGCTTACCCAAAAACGTCGCAGCCACCATCGCAAGTTTTTCCTCCGTAATGGAAACTGCCTCTTTTTCTTCTTTTCCCAATATAATAACACTGCCGATAATATCGCCTTCACAGATAATAGGATAAATAATCTGTCCTGTCTGCGGGGCTTCCTCGCCCTCAATCACAGGAATTCCTTTTTGAACTCCGTCAGAAGTCGTAAATTTACTCCGGTCTTTCAACAGCCGTTCCAACTCCGGACTGATATTCCTTCCAATCAGGCTTTTGGAAGCGCCGCCGGACGCCGCGATAATCTGGTCGCGGTCGCTCATTAAAATACGGTATCCGGAAACCTGCGCAAGACTTTCCGCGTACTGCTTTGCAAATCCGTCAATCTCTCCAATCGGCGAATACTTTTTTAAAATAATTTCTCCTTCATGGTTGGTATATATTTCCATCGGGTCGCCTTCACGCACCCTGAGCGTCCTCCGGATTTCCTTCGGAACGACAATTCTTCCAAGTTCGTCTATACGTCGAACAATTCCAGTTGCTTTCATTTTTCTTCCTCCATTTTACATATCTATGCTGCTAGTATCTGTAAAAAGAGGAGAATTATGCGTGGCATACACTTAAAATAATTTTTAATTGTTTTCAAATTCAGCGCCCAGCGTCGCCGCCATGACCGCTTTAATCGTGTGCATACGGTTTTCAGCCTCGTCAAATACAACGGAATATCCCGACTCAAACACTTCGTCCGTCACTTCCATGCAGTCCAGACCAAACTTGTCATAAATTTCCTTTCCAATTTTTGTATTCAAATCGTGAAACGCCGGCAGGCAGTGCATAAACACAACGTTGTCCGCTGCGTTTTTCAACAGCTCCATCGTCACCCGATACGGCTTCAAATCGGAAATCCGCTCCTCCCAGACTTCAGCCGGCTCTCCCATGGAAACCCAGACGTCCGTATAAACTGCATTTGCTCCTTTGATGGCAGTCTCCGGATTTTCGTCAAAATCGATGGTGGCGCCGGTCTCCTTGGCAATTTCTTTACACTCGAAAATCAACTCCTGATCCGGCCAGTATTTCTTTGGCGCGCAGGCAACAAAATGAAGCCCCATTTTTGCGCAGCCCACCATCAGGGAATTGCCCATATTATAACGGGCGTCTCCCAGATAAACAAACTTCAGGCCCTTGAGGTAACCAAATTTTTCGCGCAGCGTCATGAAGTCTGCGAGAATCTGTGTCGGGTGAAATTCATTGGTCAGGCCGTTCCACACCGGAACAGAGGCATATTTTGCCAGTTCCTCGACAATCGCCTGTTCAAATCCGCGATACTCTATTCCCTCAAACATTCTTCCAAGCACTCTTGCAGTGTCGGCAATGCTTTCCTTTTTTCCAATCTGCGAGCCCGACGGATCTAAATATGTAACGCCCATACCCAGATCATGCGCCGCAACCTCAAAGGAACAGCGCGTCCGCGTACTGGTTTTTTCAAAAATCACCGCGATATTTTTCCCTCGCAGCACGTCCATCGGCTCTCCTGCTTTTTTCTTTTGCTTTAATTTTTCCGCAAGGGAAATCAACCCTGAGATTTCCTCCGGCGTATAATCCAACAGTTTTAAAAAATGCTTTCCTTTTATATTCATTTGCTGTACCTGCCTTTTGTTTTTTCTGAATGTTGATTACCTGAATTTATCCTTTATCTTACTACTGTTCATATATTTATTCAACTGATTTATTTGGTGAAAAGCAGGAAAAAATTTATCTTTTTTTCTTTTTCCATACCGCGGAAAGCGTTACTTTCTTTTCCCAACAGTAAAAGGTATACTCATTATTCAGCCGCGCTCCCTTTTTTACCCTTTTTCCTTCTATCTTCCAGCCTTTAAAAATGTACCCTTTTTTCTTTGGTTTTTTCTTTGGAATGGGAACTTTGCTTCCCCATTTTACATTTGTTTTGTTTTTAATATGACTTCCGCCTTTGGTATTATACCTTACCGTATATCTGGTTTTCTTATATCTTGCATAAATCGTAGGCACCTTTTCGATACTGTCGCCGCTCAGGTTGGAAGAATAGATTTCACCATAAGTCGTTTCTTTTGTAATTTTCTTTCCTCCCTTTTTTGCAGTATACCAGCCTATCATTGTATATCCCGGAATTCTTCCCGTCCAGATTTTTGATAAAATCCTGCTCTGTCCCCAAACAAAGCTGTTGTTTTTTCCCGATCTGAATCTGATTTCAGAATCCATTTTTCTTTTTAATTTTGCACTTACGTTGGTTGAAAGTTTTAACCGGTAGCCTGTTCTGGCTTCCCATATTGCAGAAAGTACTGTCTCCTGTTTCTTATCGCTTCCTGATATCTGTCCATAAGTCAGCGCTGCCTGATTTGCTGAATTTAAAATTATTCCGCTTTCCGTATTCCAACCTTTTAATATATATCCTGCCTTGGATACTGTAACGCCATTCAACAGATTTTTTGTCCACCAATCGACATTTTTTACAGATACTCTCTTGCCATCAGACTGATAAACCGCCTGATATACTTTATTTTTCCAACCTGCATACAAGGTAATGTTCTGATTTAAAACCTGTCCAAATGTCCACCTGTCAGTTTCCCGACATTCCGGCGTAACATACCAACCGGTAAATTCACACCCTGCTTTTTCAGGCGGCTGTGGTTCCGCGTCTTTCGCTCCGCGCTCCATCAATTCTGAGACAACACGACTTCCTCCCCTGCTGTCAAAAGATTCACGAATTCCACTCTTTAAATTTACAGTCACATTGATAACATCGTCCATTGCCTCTGTTTTTGATTTTAATTGCAGATGGTACTGATATGATATCGAATTCATTTCATCTGAACACCATGCAATTCCTTTTTCCGCATCATACCCTGATCCGATATTATCTCCGTCTGCTCCGTCAATTTTTACATCTGAAACTTTTGATAAATCCAGAGTTTTTCCCATATCTTCAAGAGCAACGCAATACCTTCCATTTTCCTGATATTCATAAGTATCTATGTACTGGCTGCCACATACCAGATATGTCAATGCCGTATTTTTTGACAAATCGATTGCTCCCAGAGAACAGCCCGAAATTTTTAATTCTTCCAAAATCGGACAGCCGCTTAAATCCAGCTCCCGAATTTTCGTTTCTGCACAGGACAGTGTTTTCAGACGCGGATTATTCTGTAAATCCAAACTGCTTATTCCCGTATCATTACAATACAGTTCCCTCAGTTTTGGGAAAGCCTCTATACCGGACAGACTGGTAATTTCTTTTTTCCCCGCCACATTGATAATGCGAACCAGTTCACATTCTGCTTTAGAAAGCATTCCGTCTTCATTCAGGTCAAACTCAAATCCGTAGTATTCGCCTGAACCAAATACCTCTTTTGAAACATACGCCAAAAATTCCTTGTCAGTAAAAATCAGCTTTCCTTTTGTATCTTTACCCGTACTCAATGAAATCGGATACGATATATCCGCATTGGTAACCACAGGAGGCGTATACGCCCTCACTTGATTGCGCAGACCTGTTGAAGTAGCGCACAAAATAATAACCAAACAAAAAATAATGCTTTTTTTAAACTTTATTCCCATTTTATCTTTTCCTTTCATTGTCTTTTTCATAATCTCTCTCCCTTTACCTTTTTATGTCTGCAGTCAGGCATTTTAATAATAATAAATTTTGGCATCCGGATCGTGACTGCAGTCCTCTATCATTCCGTATGCTACAACCCCCGGATTGTTTCTGCAGTCTAATCCGAGAATAATGGCTTTGCTGTCCCGGAAGTCAATCAGTTTGAGCCGGTTATTCCTGCAGTCTATTACACCAAACTCCCCTCCTATTGTCCCTCCATAAATTTCCGTCAGCCGGTTGTTTTCACAGAATAGGTTGCTCAGATATGGATACGGCGACAGATCCAATGTTCCTTCCAGCTCATTATCTCCGATGCTCAGATAGTCAAGGCTTTTCAGATTTTCATATGAAAAGGTTTTCAGCCGGTTGTTATACAGTCCCAGCCACGATATCTGATTTTCCCCAATGATGTTCAGTTCGCTTATTGCGTTGTGGTTAAAGTTTGCTTCCTCCAGTCTCGGCAGGTTCTCAAGCGTGAGTTTCCCCAGTTTTGGGTTTTCATAAATCCACGCCTTCTTCAGTGTCTTCATGTCCGAAAGCGAGGCTTCCTTTAGTTTTTTCACGCGGTATACTGTCAGTTCCTCTATCTGGGGGATGTTTTCCATGACGATTTTCCTGATTGTCCCAAAATAGACATCGGATGTCCGCAGGCTCCCGCAGTTTTTCACTTCCAGTTCCCCGCAGTCCCTAATGGTATCAAATCCTAGAACCTGCAGTTTTTTGCAGTCCATAATCCGGATGCTGTCCACGTTGCTGCACCTTTCCATTTCAAGTCTGCGCAGATATTTCATTCCTTCCAGCCGGATGGAAGTCTTCCGGTTGCTGTACATAATGGTGGCTTTCCGTACCTTTCGGCACTTCTGCACCAGTGAGGCTCCATTTTCCACTCCTGTCAGGTACAGCGTCCTGATTCCGTTTCCTTTTCCGACATTGACTGTGAGTTTGGAAGAATCAATATTCACATAACTCAAATGTTTCAGTTTACTCAGGTCAATTTTTCTTTTTTCTTTAAGACCCATATTCATTCGGAATGCTTTCAGTTTTTTCAGTTTCCCGATTTCCTTAAACCCGTATACCTTTTTCCCGTAATGAGATTCGTGTTTTATTTTCAGTTTTTCCAGATTTTTCAGCCGCGAAATCCCCCTGACATTTGCAGTGTCACTTATGTAATCAGGATATACCCCGATGCTCTTTATCTTCCGGATTTCTCCGCGGCTCAGAAAACCGTCGCGGTTTTGATCATACTTTTCCCGCTTCAATA
>CANRMF010000047.1 GCA_947631665.1 uncultured Lachnospiraceae bacterium
AAAGGGTAAATTCCGCTTATGTAAAACTAAATTCCACTGTAGGATGGGAGAGTGGAATTTAAAATTTTAATTTTGGAGCCAAGATAAATATTCAAAAAGGTATTGAAATATCTCAATAAATCTGATAAAATTAAAAACATATTTGAAAGGGCGGCTATTAGTTACACATTAATCTGTACGGGAATAAAAAAATAGGAGAGAAGAAAATGGAACTTAACAAAACAGTAAAAAGATTAATTGTAGTTTTTTGCGCATTGAGTATGGTAATAACTTCGATGACATTGAATAATGTCAGTACTGCTAATGCAGCAGAAGGTTTTAATGCAGAATTCAAATTTGAACGCTATGCTGATGTGAATGAGGAAGCAAATACTGCTACTGCATATGTAGCATGGAAAAAAACAGACGAGGTAAACAGCATTGTCGTTTCTGATACTGCATTAGGATTGGAAGAAAAGCGTTTAGGAGGAGGCAGTACTTGGACACAGTTTACAGTACAGTTAAATAAGCATTATACTTTAAAAATTCAATTTTTTGATGCGGCGGGAGAGGAAATCCCAGTGTTGGATGGAGATACGATAGATGTGTGTGTTGAGCATACAGTGATTCCTAAAGAAGAAGGCTATACAGCAATCCCGCAGAAAGCCGGAAGCATTACAGATACTTTATATTATATTGATGACGAAAATGCAAATGCAATAACTGCTGAGGGGTCTTGGGGAGGGATTTTTACACCTCACAGTGCTTGTTCTTACCATTCTGAGAGAGTGAATTGTATCTTAGGAGAGGATACTGCAGCATTAGTTTTCAAAGCGGGAAATAACGGGAATGTTAACAGTGTTGATGTGGACGGAACAGAATATCAAAACCATTCTGCACAGTTTAACAACGATGGTGACTGCGTTGAAATCGCTGTAGAAGTTTTTAAAGTAGGCGTTAATAATGTTACATTGAATATAGCAGGAGATGTTGATCCAATTACATTTATAATTAAAGTAAACAAAATCGGATACTATAATGTAGAAGATTATAACAGCCAGCCGGAAGGTGAAAATTATCCGGAACAGGCTGGTAAGATATTTGCAGGATGGTATACGGATTACTCATGTACTACCCCTTATATGGAAAAAACAGGTTCGGCTTATGCTAAATTCGTAGATGCGGATATTTTGGGAGTAGCAGCTCAGCCGGGAGTTGATGGTAGTAAGATTAGATTTATCAGTACTATTGATGATAATCTTACATACAATGAGATTGGATTTGAAATCAGTGGTATGCACAATGATGTACCTTTGAAGAAAAAAGATTGCAAGTCTGGCAAAGCATTATACACCGGTTTGCAGGAAAATGGTGATGCAGGATTGGTGACAAAGACACCATCACAGATTTTTGGAGAAGCTGATTCAGCTTACATCTTTATATTTGCAGTAACTGGATTGTCTGCTGATTCCACATGGGATGTAACACCATATTGGGTTACTCCTGATGGGACAAAGGTTTTAGGAACTCAGAAACAGTTTTCTCAGACAGCAAAGGGCGAGTTATCAGTAATTAGTTGATAATAACATAAAATAATTTGGATATATTAGTCAATTATTAAAAATAGTTGGAAGTATTTAATGGAAAGGAGAAGTTATGAAAACATTTTACACAGAACCGGAAGCAGAAATCTTAGAGTTTAATGCTACAATCATTACAAGTTTAAACTCAAGTATTGAGGGCGAGTTAGGTCCTGATACTCTTGAAAAAGATGCTGGAGATGTAGGAAGTTGGAATGATTAATTATAGCGTTGAAAATTAAAAATAGCTAGTAAATCAGCACCGCATATGTGACATGTGGTGCTGATTTACTCTAAAAGTCATTAGTAGAATTGGATTGAAGTTAAAAGATGAGGAGATGCTTTCAATGAAAATAGCAGACGGATTTGTAATAAGAGAGATTATGGGACAGGCAGTGGCGGTTCCGACCGGACAGGCAAGTGAATCTTTTTCGGGAATGATTAAGTTAAATGAAACCGGAAAAGAAGTTTGGAACGGAGTGGCTGAGGGACTGTCTGAAGAAGAAATTGTCGAGCGTATCGTGGAAAAGTATGAGGTTTCCGCAGAAGATGCAAAGCAGGGCGTTTCCAAGTTTTTGAAACAAATGGTGGAGAGAGGATTTATTCAGCAATGAGTCATCAGGACAGCAGAGAAAAGGATATTCATATAGAAAATGAAGTCATCAACTATGAAAAACTTCTGAAAGAGCAGGGTTTTTCCGTAAGTACCACCGTAGGACTCAGCATGTATCCAATGCTCCGCAACCGGAGGGATACCATTATTATCAGGCCGGTGGACAGGCCGTTGAGAAAGTACGATATTCCTCTTTATAAAAGAGATGGAAAATATATTCTGCACCGTATTATTCGGGTAAAAGAGAATGAATATATTATTCGTGGGGATAATTGTATAGAGAAAGAACATGTGACAGAAAATATGATTATCGGCGTGCTGTCAGAGTTTTACCGCGGTGAAAAGAAAATCAATATGAAGGGAATCGGATATCAGTGCTATGTCAGGATATGGTGTTTTACGTTTCCGGTTCGCTTTTTTTATAAAAAGATGCGATGTCTGGCAGGAAAAATTTTACGGGTTGCAAAATAGGTCTCTTTGTGATATAAATAACAACTGAATGTATCGTTGATACAATATGTCATAAGGAACAGTTCCTAGGAGGAAAAATATGACAAGAAAAACAGCAATCATTTTATCAGTAATTTGCTTTCTGATTCTGGCGGTTTTGATTTTTTGCGAAAAAAAATATCCGGAAGCAGGTTCAGAACTTATTCAGGGAATGATTATCAGATAATGGGAAAAAGACAGAAATATACATCTCAAAAAAAATTTCATCTGCATAAGGGGACGGTTGCGCTGCTTCTTGCGTTTTTGTTTGTGGTCATTGCAGGAGGGATAGTACTTTACCAGTTGGATCACGAAAAGCCGGAGGAGGATTTGGCAAAAGAAAGCGTTCCCCACGATATGGTTGAAGTCGGCAGCGTCAAATGTACGCCAAAGCCTAATCTGGAGACCTATCTGTTTATGGGTATTGACGCCGCGGGAAAAGTGCGGAAGGTAAAGGAATATGACGGCACCGGTCAGGCGGACGTTCTGATTCTTCTGGTGATTGACCGGACGGCAAACACCTATGCCACGCTCCCGATTAACAGGGATACCATTACAGCGGTACGCAGTCTTGACGAAGAAGGGAATGTGCTTGCGACAACGGATATCCAGATTGCGCTGGCGCACGCAAACGGCGACGGACTGGAGGAGAGCTGTGAAAATACGGTGCTTGCGGTTTCGCAACTGCTTTGCGGGCAGAAGATTGATGGTTATATTGCTTTAAACCGCGATGCGATTGCGCAGATTAACCACATGGCAGGCGGCGTGACAGTGACGATTGAAGATGACTTTTCCGATTCCGACAAGTCGCTCAAAATGGGACAGACTGTAAAACTGTCCGATGAACAGGCGATGCATTTTGTCCATGACCGCATGAATGTCGGGGACGGCACGAATGAGGGCAGAATGAGGAGGCAGAGCGCTTTCATGAAAGGACTGGAGAAAAATATCAGGGAACGGTCTGCCGATGATGAAACTTTTGCGCTTTCCCTGTTTGACGGGCTGAAAGATTACAGGGTAACAAACCTGAATGGAAATAATATCAGCCGTATCAGCAAGGCAATGCTGAAAAACAAAAATTTAGGAGAATTCCATATTGACGGCACAAGCGCCATCGATGATTACGGTTTTAACGCATTTACGGTAAATCGGGATAGTCTGGAGCAGGTTGTTCGGGACTTGTTTTACAATAAAATAGATTAGTGGGAGTTCATATGGTGGAAAGATACAACAAGAAAGAAGAAGAAAATAATCTGTTAGATGAAAATTATAGTGCGGTGCAGGTCGCTCAGCCGGCGCAGAATGAGGAGGACGAAATCGATCTGATGAAGCTTTTCGGCGTTTTATTAGACCGGCTTCATTACATTATTTTGTGCTTTATGGTCGGGGCGCTGCTGTTTAACGCGTATGCTTATTTTATGATTCACCCCACCTATCAGTCTACGGCGAAACTCTATATGGTTTCGGCGTCAGACGATTCAGTGGTCAATTTTTCGGATTTGAATATCGGTCAGGCATTAACCTCAGATTATGAAGAATTGATTTTCAGTTATCCGGTGATGGACGATGTGATTGACAGATTAAAACTGGATATGACGGCAGAACAACTGGTGGCAAAAATATCCATAGACAATCCGGAGGATACTCGTGTGCTTGCCATTACCGCTACGGACATTGATCCGGAGCACGCGCAGGAGATTGTCAATACTCTGGTGGACGTCGTGATAGAGTTTCTCCCTAATAAGATGAGTACAAGCACGCCGAATGTAGTTCAGTACGGTCGCTTGGAAAAACAAAAGGTTGGGCCGGGATACTTAAAGTATACGCTGCTTGGAGCAATTTTGTTTGCAGGCGTATTCTGTATCATTATACTGATTCGCTATATTACTGACGATACGATTAAAAACAGTGAAGATTTAGAAAGTGAGTTTGGTTTAATTCCACTGACAATCATTCCGGAAAATGATATCTTTATACAGGAAGAAGAAGCGGAAAAAGCGCTGCTGTTTGGAAGGGAGGCAAAATAATGAACCGATTAAATGTGACATTTCATGACCTTCCGTTTGCCGTAGAGGAGGCTTTAAACCGGCTTCGGGTCAATATAAAGTTTTGTGGAAAAAATATCCATAAAATTTTAGTGACCAGCAGTATCCCGAATGAAGGAAAGAGTTTTGTATCCCTTCATTTATGGAAAATGTTGGCAGAAGCAGGTTTTAAGACAGTATTTCTCGATTTGGATTTGCGTAATTCAAGGGTAAATGAGCGTCATGAACTGAAGGTTGAAGGCGAGTTAAAAGGGATTGATTATTATCTGTCCGGTAATGCCGAGTATGAGGAAGTTATTTACAATACAAATATTCCAAATGGCGACATGATTCCGATTGCAAATATTCTGGAAAATCCGAGTACACTGCTTGAAGATCCAAGATTTGCCGAATTATTAAAAAGGTTGTCAAACGATTATCGGTATGTTATAATTGACTCACCACCATTGGTTAATGTGACAGATGGCGCGCTCGTTGCGGCTTTATGTGATGGCGCGGTGATGGTTGTCCGGAGTGGTTTTACATCTAAAAAACTAATCAGGCAGTCATTACAGCAACTCGAAAGAGTGCAGTGCAAGCTTCTCGGCGTTGTCTTAAACAGAGTGCCGCAGACGGCGGGCAGAAAGTACGGCAGGTATGGCAAATACGGTCAATATGGCAACTATGGACAGTATGGCAGATACGGTCGTGAAAGCGGGGAAGCGCACAAATCAGATCACAAAGAAAAATAATTACGGTAATTTCAACCGGCATAATTCATGAATAAACCGGTTGTAAATTATAAATATTCAGTATCAAGAAGCGGGATTAGACAAGCAGCGTGGGTTTGTCTGCTCGTTTCCAGTAAGGAGGCAGAATTATGAGTCTTTTTAAGAAAGTTGTAGCAGCTCTTGTTATAACAGCACTCATGGTACCAACAGTGGCACTGAATGCAGCACCTGTGAATAGTGTTGCAAAAAGCAAAATCGCTGATGCAAATGTAACTGTAAGCAACACATCTGTTGCATATACAGGAAAAGCTCAGAGCCCGCAGGTTACAGTATTTGTTGATGGAAAGACATTAGTTCAGGGTACAGATTATACTTTGACAGTTACATCAGCAACCAATGCAGGAGTTTACAAGATTTCTGTAAAGGTTACAGGTATTGGACACTATGAAGGTACAGTTGACAAGACAGTTGACTTCACGATTGCAAAAGCAAGCCAGCCGGTTAAGAATGCACCTGCTAAAAAACTGAAGGTTAAAGCTAAGAAATTAAAGAAGAAAGCTGTTAAGGTTAAGTTAAAGGTTAAGGCAAAAGGTAAGAAGTCTTACAAGTCAAAATCTAAGAGACTTAAAGTCAACAAGAAGGGTGTCGTTACTATTAAGAAGGGCACTAAGAAAGGTACTTATACGATCGTAGTTAAGATCAAAGCCACAAAGAATTATAAGGCTAGAACCAAGAAGATTAAGATTAGAGTTAGATAATTTTTAATCTGGTAAATTTTTTCATGAAAAGATATGCTGTTTTATATATCCACGTGGAAACATGCATGTAAGTGGGAGGATATCCTCGAAAGAGGATATCCTCTTTCCTTAACTGTGAAAGGTAAAGAAAGAGGATATTATGGAGTCAGAAAAAACAAAGAAATATAAAGTTGGATATACATGCGGTGTTTTTGATTTGTTGCACATCGGACATTTAAACCTTTTAGAACGGTGTAAGGAGCAGTGTGAATATCTGATCGTAGGTGTTTGCGATGATAATTATGTGAGGAATATTAAACATAAAGAACCGATATATTCGCAGGAGCAACGGCTACGTATTCTAAATGCTTTAAAAGTGGTTGACAGGGCAGAACTGGTTACGATTAAAGAAACAGATGATAAAATGTTAGCTTTAAAGAAATTTCAGTTTGATGTTTTGTTTTCCGGAGATGACTGGAAAGGGAGTGACAGGTATAAGGAAACCGAAATTCAATTTTCCAAATCGGGGGGGGTGAAAATTGAATATCTTCCTTATACACGTGGAATTAGCACAACACAAATCAAAGAAAAAATAAAAAGATGAGAGGGTTCCTATGAAACAGGAATACGGAATAATTTTCCGACTGTTGAAAACTGCATTATTTCCAAATATAAAGCCTCCAGAGGACGGACAGAAACATGATGGGGAGGCAGACTGGGCGTACATTTTTGACGAGATGAAACATCAGACAACGGCGGCAATTCCCATTGAAACAGTAATGAACACGCCGTCTGTTCCGACAGATATAAAAAATCAGTGGTTTGATTTTTCAATGTATCAGGTGGGGACATGGACGCGTCTTATGACCGGACAGAACGAGTTGGTTCAATTGTTTTTGAAACATCAGATTCCGATGGCGGTTATCAAGGGGAGCAGCGCGGCGGTTGCATATCCGAAGCCGGAATACCGCACCATGGGAGATGTGGATTTTATTGTTCGTGAAAAAGACTTTGAAAAGGCATATCGGTTAATGATTGCCGATGGATATACGTTTGCAAAGGGGGATTTTCTAGGGGAACTGGAATTAAAAAAGAAAGAGCATCATGTTGAACTGGTGAAAAACGGCGTTGTTTTTGAACTGCACAGGGAGATGTCCAGAATACAGGATAAAGAAACGGAAGATGCGTTTTGCGCTCTGCTTCAGGAGGGACTGGATCGTGTTGAATGGAACAGGATTGAGCAGTACCGTTTCCCAATGTATCCCAAAGAAATCAATGGTCTGATTTTGTTAAAACATATCGTGCAGCACTTAGGCGCAGATGAAGGAATCGGGCTTCGCCAGATGATTGACTGGGAGATGTTTGCCCATCAGAATTTGAATGATTATTTCTGGGAGGAAAAATTCAGACCGCTGGCAGCGCGCGCGGGACTGGAAAACGCGGCGATGGTATTTACCAGAATGTGCCAGCTTTATTTGGGACTTCCCGAAAATGAAATTACATGGTGCATGAAGGCGGACGAACAGTTGTGCAGAGTTTGGATCGACGCGATTATCGGAATGGGCAATTTTGGAAGAAAGGCAAAAAAGGAAGACGAGGGCGCGCTTGTTCTGTATAAAAACAAAAATATTTTTACGCTGGCAGGCTCGTTGCAACGTCTTGGACTGCAAAACTGGAAGGCATTGGAAAAACACCAGTGGTTGATCCCGTTCGCATGGATTTACCAGATCTGCCGGTATCTCAGAAAAGCGTTGTTCCGCAAATCGCCGGTGAAATCAATTAAAAGAGATATGGAAAAAAGTAAAGCCAGAAAACACATGGTGGAGCGGCTGGAGATTAAGGGATTACAGGACGCCGCGCATCAGGGAAAGTAAATTTATATAAAAAAACGGAGATTTTGGTAATGAATATGGAAATCTTTGATAATTTTTTAACAAATATGAAATAATTTGCAGAAAATGCCTTGATATTTACAGGCGAATTAGGTAGAATAGAGGACAGGTTAATGTATATTAACAAAATATAAAAATTTATTATTATAGGAGGACAATTCAATGTCAGTTAAAGTTGCAATTAACGGTTTTGGACGTATTGGACGTCTTGCATTCAGACAGATGTTTGGTGCAGAAGGTTATGATGTTGTCGCTATCAACGACTTAACAAAGCCTTCCATGTTGGCTCACTTATTAAAGTATGATACGGCTCAGGGCGGATATGCCGGAAAGATTGGTGAAAATCTTCACACAGTCGTAGCTGATGATGAAGCCGGAACGATTACAGTAGACGGTAAGACTCTTACAATCTATGCTGAAGCTGACGCTTCCAAACTTCCATGGGGCGAAATCGGTGTTGACGTTGTTCTTGAGTGTACAGGTTTCTATTGCTCAAAGGCAAAGTCTCAGGCACATATCGACGCAGGCGCAAAGAAGGTTGTTATTTCTGCTCCTGCAGGAAATGACTTAAAGACTATCGTTTACTCTGTAAACGAAAAGACACTTACCACTGATGATACAATCATTTCTGCTGCATCTTGTACTACAAACTGCTTAGCTCCTATGGCTGATGCGTTAAACAAGTATGCTCCTATCCAGAGTGGTATCATGTCAACAATCCACGCTTACACAGGCGATCAGATGATTCTTGACGGCCCACACAGAAAGGGTGACTTAAGGAGAGCGCGCGCAGGCGCTTCAAACATTGTTCCAAACTCCACAGGCGCAGCAAAGGCTATCGGTCTTGTTATTCCTGAGTTGAACGGAAAGTTAATCGGTTCTGCACAGAGAGTTCCGGTTCCGACAGGTTCTACGACAATCCTTACAGCAGTTGTAAAGGGCAGCGATGTTACCGTAGAAGGCATCAATGCAGCAATGAAAGCAGCCGCTTCAGAGAGCTTTGGTTACAATGAAGATCCGATCGTTTCTTCTGACGTAATCGGTATGAAGTACGGTTCATTATTTGACGCTACACAGACAATGGTAGCGCAGATTGCTGACGACCTTTACGAAGTTCAGGTTGTTTCATGGTATGATAATGAAAATTCATACACAAGCCAGATGGTTCGTACTATCAAGTATTTTGCTGAATTAGCATAATCAATGATTTGATCCTAAAGGGTCCGGCTTTTATGGGCCGGGCTCTTTTCAATATGATTTCATATTTTAAAAATCAGACGGTGCCTGATGGATTGATAGTTCATCAGACATCGTCGTGAAAAAAGAAAGGAGCGAAAAATGCTTAATAAAAAATCAGTAGATGATATCAATGTTAAGGGACAGAAAGTTTTAGTCCGCTGCGACTTTAATGTTCCGTTGAAAGATGGTGTGATTACAGATGAAAACCGTCTTGTAGCCGCGCTTCCTACCATTAAAAAGTTAATCAGTGACGGTGGAAAGATTATTCTCTGTTCCCATCTTGGAAAGCCGAAGGGAGAGCCGAAGCCGGAACTTTCTTTAGCGCCGGTTGCAGTCAGACTTTCCGAACTGCTGGGACAGGAAGTAAAATTTGCCGCAGATGATAACGTTGTCGGCGAAAACGCAAAAGCGGCAGTTGCAGCAATGAAGGACGGCGAAGTCATTCTGCTTCAGAATACCCGTTACCGCGCAGAGGAGACAAAGAACGGAGAGGCGTTCTCCAAAGAACTGGCTTCTCTTTGTGATGTGTTTGTCAACGACGCGTTCGGAACAGCCCACAGAGCGCACTGCTCTAATGTCGGCGTTACAGAATACGTGGATACCGCAGTGGTAGGATATTTAATGCAGAAGGAAATTGATTTTCTCGGAAACGCAGTCAACAATCCGGTAAGACCTTTTGTTGCAATTCTTGGCGGAGCAAAGGTGGCTGACAAATTAAATGTAATCAACAATCTTCTTGAAAAATGCGATACGCTCATTATCGGCGGCGGTATGGCATATACTTTCATCAAGGCGCAGGGCGGTGAAGTCGGCTTATCTTTAGTAGACGACTCCAAACTGGATTACTGTCTGGAGATGATTGAGAAAGCCAAAAAACAGGGCAAGAAATTACTGCTTCCGGTAGATACCGTAGCAGCGGCAGGCTTCCCTGATCCGATTGACGCAGAGATTGAGACTGAGGTAGTGGCCACAGACAAGATTCCTGCGGATAAGGAAGGACTTGATATCGGGCCGAAGACGCGCGAGATTTTTGCAGACGCAGTAAAGAATGCAAAGACAGTTGTATGGAACGGCCCAATGGGCGTATCCGAAAATCCATGTCTTGCTGCCGGCACGATTGCAGTAGCAGAGGCGCTGGCTGAGACGGACGCTACCACGATTATCGGTGGCGGAGACTCTGCGGCCGCAGTCAACAATCTTGGATTTGGCGATAAAATGACGCATATCTCCACAGGAGGCGGCGCTTCATTAGAGTTTCTTGAAGGCAAAGACCTGCCGGGCGTTGTAGCGGCAAACGACAGATAGGAGCGGGCTCTTGCAGACGCGCTTACAGGAGATTAAAGGAGAATAAAAATGAGAAAAAAAATTATTGCGGGCAACTGGAAAATGAACAAAACTCCAAGTGAGGCAGTTGCTTTGATAGAAGAATTAAAACCGCTCGTAGCAAACGACGATGTGGACGTGGTATTTTGTGTACCGGCCATTGATATTATTCCGGCGGTGGAAGCGGTAAAAGGCACAAATATTCATATTGGCGCTGAAAATATGTATTATGAGGAAAGCGGCGCGTACACCGGAGAAATCGCTCCGAACATGCTGACCGACGCCGGCGTGGAATATGTTATTATCGGACATTCCGAACGGAGAGATTACTTTGCAGAGACAGACGAAACCGTCAACAAAAAGGTGTTAAAGGCATTTGAGCATGGCATTACGCCGATTATCTGCTGTGGAGAATCTCTGACGCAGAGAGAGCAGGGCATTACGATTGACTGGATTCGCCAGCAGATTAAGATTGCCTTTTTAAATGTTACGGCAGAGCAGGCGGAAAAGGCTGTGATCGCTTACGAGCCAATCTGGGCGATTGGAACCGGAAAGACTGCAACATCAGAGCAGGCAGAAGAAGTATGCGCAGCCATCAGGGCGTGTATGGCTGAAATCTATGATGAGGCGACTGCACAGGCTGTCAGAATTCAGTACGGCGGTTCTATGAATGCAGGAAATGCGGCAGAGCTGATGGCAAAGCCGGACATTGACGGCGGACTTGTCGGAGGCGCCAGCTTAAAGGCTGACTTTGGTCAGATTGTCAACTATAATAAATAATAATAAATAAAACGGCAGGGCGCGGCGGCAAAGCGCCCTGCATAAAGTGAATTTTTAGGAGAAATATCATGAAAGATAAAAAACTTTTTAAAGTTTTATTTACTTTTTTTGCGGTAGCCCTGATGTGTTGCGCGTTTGGTACTACTGCGCAGGCAAAGAAAATGAAAGTAACAGTATCGCCGTCTTCGCTGGATACGCAGGCAAAGAAGCACCATACTGTTTATGATAAATCGGTAGCGCATAGTATGTCGCTCAATGAAACATTGGAAAAGATGAGAAAAAAAGGAGGCGGCACGCTGACTTTTAAAAAGGGAACTTATAAATTCCAGTATTCGGTCTGCATTCCGTCAAATGTTACGGTCAAACTGAAAAAAGGCGTGGTCATTCAGAATATTATGGATTACAAAGCGCATATTGCGCCGACCACATTGCTGTTCCAGTTTGTGGCAAAAGATAAGACTTATAAAAATAAAGTAATCGGAAAGTATAACGGCACCTCCAAAGCAAAGCTGATTGGCGAGGGCAATGTCGTTTTGGATATGAAGTATGTTACGGGACTGGCAGTGAATGTACTGCATTGCAAAAATATTGAGATATCCGGCATTACTTT
Source organism: uncultured Lachnospiraceae bacterium (assembly GCA_947631665.1). Classification (GTDB taxonomy): domain Bacteria; phylum Bacillota; class Clostridia; order Lachnospirales; family Lachnospiraceae; genus Eubacterium_G. The sequence continues at coordinate 11,998 of CANRMF010000047.1, forward strand.
CAAGGGAATGAATAAAAACCACTATATAGAGGTAAACGCTTCCAAAAACGTCAATATTCACGACTGCAGTTTTGTTAAGGCAAAGAAAGGCTCGGCAAAAAGCGCTTATGTGAAAGAGGCAATCAATATTGATTTGCCGGATCCGTCCACGCATGGTATCGGTTCCACATGGGCAAAGCAGGATAAAACCCCATGTAAAAACATTACGGTGAAAAACTGTACGTTTGACAGTATGAGCAGGGGCGTGGGAAGCCACAATTATTCCCAAAATTCAAAAGGGGCAAATATTTATCACACCAATATCCGCATTGAGGGAAATACTTTTAAAAATCTTTATGATGCGGGCGTTTATCTGATGAACTGGAAAAACACGAAAATTGTCAACAACACTTTCGTCAACAACGGAAAGGGAAATAAACTGACTTATACGAACACCGGCCATGCAATTTCCGGCAGCGGTGTAGAGCAGATTGTCATTACAGGGAACACGTTCCGCAAGATTAAGAAAAATCCGGTTAATTTTAACGGACAGACAAATCAGGGAAACGGAGCGCAATATAAAAAGATTTATGTGCATATTACAAATGACGAGGCAAGGGCAATGCTCAGCAATACGTCGGAAAATTGCGGGAACGATCCTGCGTTTCCGGAATACGACATTGTCTATTTCAAGGGAGACGGCAGCAGACTTGCTTCAAATGCCGTAGGCGTCTGTTTTGCAACGCAGGAAGTAAACTTTGAAATGGTCAAGACAAAATAACAGTCAGGATTTTTCAGCGGCGAAATAAAAGATTTTTAAAAGGAGAGGTAACTATGGCAAAGAAACCAGTAGTTTTGATGATATTAGACGGATACGGTTTAAACGATAACCCGAAAGGAAATGCGATTGCGATGGCGGATACGCCGGTCATGGATCGGTTGATGAAAGAATATCCGTTCGTCAAAGGAAATGCGTCCGGTCTTGCTGTCGGTCTGCCCGACGGACAGATGGGAAATTCTGAGGTCGGACACATGAATATCGGTGCCGGAAGGATTGTATATCAGGATCTTACCCGGATTACGAAGGATATTGAAGACGGAACATTTTTTGAAAACAAAGTGCTGCTTCAGGCAATGGAAAACTGCAAGAAAAATAATTCAGACCTGCATCTGTGGGGGCTGTTGTCCGACGGCGGCGTTCACAGCCACGATACGCACCTGTATGGTCTGCTTGAAATGGCAAAGAAAAACAATCTCGAAAAGGTTTATGTCCATGCTTTTCTCGATGGGCGTGACACACCGCCGGCTTCCGGCAAGGATTACGTCGAAAAACTTCAAAAGAAGATGGACGAAATCGGCGTTGGAAAAATCGCTTCGCTGTCCGGACGTTATTATGCGATGGACAGAGATAATAACTGGGATCGTATCAAAAAAGCCTATGACTCCCTGACTACCGGCGAGGGCGTAAAGGCTACGGACGCGGTACAGGCAATGGAGGCTTCCTATGCACAGGAGATTACTGATGAATTTGTACTGCCGACGGTGATTACCGATGAAGCAGGAAAACCGTTGTCGCTCGTAAAAGACGGGGACTCCGTTATCTTCTTTAACTTCCGTCCAGACAGGGCAAGGGAAATTACAAGGGCGTTTTGCGACGACAGGTTTGAGGGATTTGAGAGACCGTTTTTGAATTTAACTTATGTCTGCTTTAAAGATTATGACGAGACTATTCCAAATAAACTGATTGCATTCAAGAAAGAGGAAATCGTCAATACGCTGGGTGAATATCTTGCTAAAAACGGTAAAAAACAGCTCCGTCTTGCAGAAACGGAAAAATACGCGCACGTTACGTTCTTTTTCAATGGCGGCATTGAGGAGCCGAATGTCGACGAGTTCCGGCTGCTCGTAAATTCACCGAAAGACGTAGCGACCTATGATTTAAAACCGGAAATGAGCGCACCGGAGGTCGGAATGGACTTAGTGGAAGCAATCAAATCCGATCAATATGACGTGATTATTATCAATTTTGCAAATCCGGACATGGTAGGTCATACCGGTGTGATTTCTGCGGCCGTAAAGGCGGTAGAGCGTGTAGACCGTCTTGTGGGAGATGCAGTGCAGGCGGTAAAAGATGTCGACGGCGTACTGTTTATCTGCGCGGATCATGGAAATGCGGAAAAGATGATTGATTACGAAACGGGCGCGCCGCATACAGCGCATACGACCAATCCTGTTCCATTCATTTTGGTAAACGCCGATCCTTCATGGAAACTTCGTGAGGGCGGCTGTCTTGCAGACATTGCCCCGACGCTTCTGGAAGTCATGGGACTGAAGCAGCCGGCGGAAATGACGGGAAAATCTTTGATCGTGAAATAAAGACATGACAAAAATGTCTTGTGTAAAATAAAATACTTGATTTTACACGAAGATTATGCTAATATTGCTCTGTTCAAGTTATTTTAGGAGGAAGTTCACATGACATTATTAAAAATATTAACCGTTGTGTTTATGATAGTTTGTTTGATTATTACGATAGTTATCTTACTTCAGGAAGGTAAACAGGCAGGGCTGACCGGCGCGATCAGCGGTGCCGCAGAATCCTATTGGGGAAAGAACAAAGGACGTTCTATGGAAGGAAAACTGGAAAAGATTACAAAGATTTGCATTGTCCTGTTTTTTGTTCTCTCACTCGTATTAAATACGGATTTTATCGGATACTAGAAATTAGTAACAGGTACTTATGAAGGTGTAGATATCTACACCTTTTTTCTTTGCAAAAAGAAATGAGGTAAATTGTGGATTTCATCAATGAGAAAAAGAAAATTATTATGGAACTGATGGAAGATAAGACCTATGTTCCAATGAAATTTAAAGAACTGGCTGTCGTGCTCAATGTGAAAAAGGAAGACCGGCCGCTTCTTGACAGCGTTTTATCCGAACTGCTTGAGGAAGGGAAAATCATTGTAACGAAGCGCGGTAAATATATGGTTCCAAAGGAAACCTATATGGAAGGGCGGTTTATCAGCCATGAGCGGGGTTTTGGCTTCGTCGAGGTGGAAGGTCAGGACGAGGACTATTTTATTTCGGACAAAAATGTCGGCTGCGCTTTTCACCATGACAGGGTGCTGATTGCCGTAGAGCCGGTGCAGACCGGAAAAAGAAAAGAGGCAAAAATTATCAAGGTTCTCTCCCATGAAATTACAGAAGTTGTGGGACTGTTTGATAAAAGCAAAAATTTCGGTTATGTCCTTCCCGACAATCAACGAATTACCAGTGATATTTATGTGGCGGGGAAAGATACGATGGGCGCGGTAAACGGTCACAAGGTGGTCGTCAGGATTACCGATTACGGCTCAAAGGAAAGAAAGCCGGAAGGAAAGATTATTGAAATTCTCGGACATAAAAATGATCCGGGCGTTGATATTCTGTCTGTAATAAAACAGTATGAGATACCGACGGTATTTCCGGCGGACGTTTTGGAGGAAACCGGACAGATTCCGGATTTCGTTTCAATGGAAGACGCTTCGGTAACAAGCCGGCTGGATTTGAGGGATTTACTGACGGTGACGATTGACGGTGAAGATGCGAAAGACCTAGATGATGCGATTACCCTGACAAAAGAGGACGGTATTTATCATCTCGGCGTTCATATTGCGGACGTATCGCATTATGTCCGGGAAAATACGCCTCTCGACAAAGAGGCGGTGAAAAGGGGTACGAGTGTTTATCTGGTAGACCGCGTTATCCCGATGCTTCCGCATAAGCTGTCCAACGGAATCTGCTCGCTCAATCAGGGAGAAGACCGCTTTGCGCTGAGCTGCCTGATGGATATTGACGAAAAAGGAAAAATTACCGGATATCGGATTGCGGAGACGCTGATTCAGGTAAATCACCGCATGAGTTATACGGAAGTCAACGGGATTGTGACGCATCACGATCCGCAACTGAAGGAGCAATACAGCGATGCTGTGGAAATGTTTTATCAGATGAACGAATTATCTAAAATTCTTCGGAAAAGACGTTTTGACAGAGGCGCGATTGATTTTAATTTTCTGGAATGTAAAATTCATTTAAACGAAAAAGGCAGGGCAGTGGAAATCGTTCCTTATGAGAGAAATGCGGCGACAAAAATTATTGAGGATTTTATGCTTGCAGCCAATGAAACGGTTGCGGAATGTTTTTACTGGCTGAATATTCCGTTCGTTTACCGGAATCACGAAAAG
>CANRMF010000048.1 GCA_947631665.1 uncultured Lachnospiraceae bacterium
GAACGGATTAAGGAAAGCAGGGAATGGAGGCGAGAGTATATGACACTGGAAATGGCGCTGAAGGAGCAGTTTCAGGCGGGGAAGCAAGAAGGTCGTGAAGAAGGACTCGCAGAAGGGGAAGCAAAAGGACTTGCGAAAGGGGAAACAAAAGGCAAAGCCAAAGGGTTGTCCGACAGTCTGAAAATTATCCGGGATTTAAAGAATGGAAATTCTGTGGAACAGATTGCGCAAAAATATCAGATTGATATCGAAAAGGTACAGGCATTTCAAGAATGTCTTTAAACGAAGCATTAGAATGTCAAAGAGCGGCCGGCCAATAGATTTTGGTCAGCCGCTCTTGTTTTATTGATTATGAAATAGTTGCTTTAATTCTTCAATAAACAATCTTCCTGCGCGGGTAATGTACTTATTTTTCTTATATGCCACGCACATCTCCCTGCTCATTGTTTCTTTTGTTCCTACCCTGTAATAAACCGGATATTCCTTTAAGTTGCTGTATCTGATTGTACTTTCCGATACAAAAGAAATGCCCATTCCTGCAATCGTCATGGCGAGGCCGGTTGTCGTCTGCGGCACCTCCATCACCTGTTTTGGGCATATCCCCGCGCTGTCAAATAATTTATCAACAATTTTGCGGATCGGCTGGTCGCCATTTAACAAGAGAAATTTTTCATCTTTAAATAATCGGATATCGACGTCCTGAAATTTTTCGCTGTTCAGATTTCCATGAATAATATCCTCCGTAGGAATTATATATTGACCGATTTTGCGGTTGATTGGAGATTGTCTTGGAACGCTCATCAGAATTCTCTCTTTAAAGAGCACTTCTTTGTCAAAAAGTTCACTCACAATATCAGAATCAGACATCACCATGCCGACATCGCCGCAAAAGCACCGCTCAAGCATTTCCGGAACTTTTCCCTCCATAATGCTGAAATTGATTCCCTCATACTTTGAATGAAATCGCGCAATCGCTTTCGGCAGATAGGTCATGGAAAAACAGGCAGTACTTCCAATACTGATAGTACCCTTGCGCACATCAGACAAATCGGAAACAATATTTTCAAACCTTTCTTCCGCGTTTAATACTGTATCCGCGTATTCCAGATAATATTTTCCATATTCCGTAAGTTCTATCGGAGAAATGCTTCTGTCAAACAGCATGACGCCGACTTTCTTTTCAAGTTTACTGATATAAGAACTCAGCGCCGGCTGCGAAATGCCGATTTTTTTTGCCGCCAGAGAAAAACTCTTTTCCTTTGCGACTTCTTTCACATAATAAAAGTCATTACTTTTCATTTTAAACCTCTTTCATAAACAAATACTTATAGGGCTTAAAACAATATACCATTTCTGCCTATAAGTTGCAATCATATCTTTTTTCTTATGGAAAAAATATTTTAAAATTTCCATAATACGAAAGCTCCGTTTTTCTCCATCAAAAATTTCAGAATAATAAACAGAGCCCTGTTCCATACAATAAAACAGCATGAACAATCACTGCTCATGCTATTCATATAGGAACCTATATAAATTTTTCTACTCAACCTAACGATAACCATAAATATTCATTTATAATCATTATAATCAGCAAGTTAATTATAAAGACTTTTTATTCATCTGTCAAGCACAAATTTAGCTCTGAGCTTTTTACGGCTTCACCGCAGGGCTCAGAGCTTATTTTTTTGCCGGAAATTTCATTTTTTAAGCGCTGTGATTTTTCTGTCCGAAAAATTCTTCGTAAATTTCTTCCTTTAATCTCGTAAATTCCATGCTGTTTCTTTCTCTCGGCCGTTCCAGATTGACATCGACTATCCGCTTGATTTTGCCCGGACGACTCGAAAATACGACAACCCGATCTCCCAGATAAATAGATTCTTCAATATCGTGGGTTACTAAAATCATGGTCTTTTTCTCTTTTTCCCAGATTTTTAATACTTCATTCTGCATCGTAATCCGCGTCAGCGCGTCTAATGCGCCAAAAGGTTCGTCCAACAGCAAAACGTCCGGACTGTTAATCAGGGTTCTTGCAATGCTCGCCCGCTGCTGCATTCCGCCGGAAAGCTGTTTCGGATATGCTTTTTCAAAGCCTTCAAGACCAACCAGATTGATGTAATACCGGATTAAATCCCTTTTCTCGGCTCTCGGCATCTTTGTATGAATTCCAAACTCGATATTTTCCTCCAAAGTCAGCCATGGAAACAGTCTGGATTCCTGAAAAATCATACCTACTTCGATACTGGGCTTTTCCACATGCCGTTCGCCGACATAAATATCTCCGCCGGTCGGATTCTGCAGTCCGCCGATAATCTTGAGCAGTGTGCTTTTTCCACAACCGCTTGCGCCGACAATACTGATAAATTCGCCCGCCTGTATATCCAGACTGATGTTGTCAAGGACAAGCTCTCTGGCATTGTTTATTTCAAACTCTTTTGATACATTTTTAATTTTCAAACCTACACATTTCTTTTCCATATTATTCACTTTTCTCCTGTGCATTCCATCGAAGCAGTACAGACTCCAGCCACAAAAGTACGGCATCTAATACTAATCCTACAAGACCAATTACCGCCACGCCGACCAAAACCTGCGCAACGTTATAATACTGTCTTCCCTGCATAATCATATGTCCCACGCCTGCAGACGCCGCAATCATTTCCGCAGTGACAACGCAGTTCCACGCGGAGCTGATGCCAAGACGGATACCGGTAAAAATCGATGGGAGAGATGCCGGCCAGACAATTTTAAGCAACATCTGCATATGACTCTTTTCCAAAATTTTCCCGACTTCAAGATATTTTACATCAACGTTTTTTATGCCCTGTGAAGTATTGACCAGAATCGGCCAGAAGCTTCCGACCGTAATAACGGCAATCTTCGGCGCCTCGTCAATGCCGAGCCACAAAATAAAAAGCGGAATCCATGCAACCATAGGAATTGGCCTCAGCGCTCCGACAATAAAACTTAACGCCTTATTCATCAGAGAAAATAATCCCGTCAAAATGCCGAGCAGCAGTCCTGCGCCTCCACCGAGAAGAAGACCGATTCCCACACGTTTTCCACTGACGAGCAGATTTTCCATCAGAGTTCCATTGTCAATTAAATCCATAAAGGTATCTCCGACCATCTCCGGAGATGGAAGCGTTCTGGTATCCAGAACCCCCGCATTGGACATCAACTGCCATACAATAATCACAGCCACCGGAATTATCAACGGTACAATAACGTTATAAACCAGCCGCTTAATACTCTTTTGAAATAACATTCCCTACACTCCTTAACGCACTAAAAGAAGGTACCCAGTCCCCTTCTTTTTCATGTTGCTGCGCAGTTTATCTCTTGAAGAACCGGCAGTTAAAAAACTGCCCGCTACGCACTTTTCTATAATACATAGAAATAGTATGAAATACAATGATTTCATACTATTTCCCTTCCTTTTATATTTTTACTGATTTGCTTTTACATTATCATAATAAGATTTATTGATAAATTGGTCAATATCGTCTGCTGACTTAATCACGCAGTTTTCATTGGAAGTATCAAGCTGTCCTGAAGAAATCAGGAAATCAATCGTTGCCTTAAATGCGTCGATTTTATCGTCTGTCAGTTCAACGTTTCTGTCTTCGCAGTTTACGGAAGCTGCCGCCACCTCTGCATCAACGCCGGTGTAGTCCGCTAAAATTTTAATGGCGTCCTCCGTATTTTCATCTGTATATTTTGCGCCCTCTGCAAGAGCCTCCAGTACAGCGGAAGTTGCTTCCGGATTATTCTTTGAAAATTCTGAATTGGCAGCAAACGGATTACAGAAATATTTATATTCCTTAGCCTCTGTCTGCTTTCCGCTTTCATCATATGTTCCCACGCCATCTGCAAGTCTGAAGGCAATATCTTTAGTCTGCTGGATTCTCGGCTCCCAGACTGCCGCAGCGTCAATCTGTCCGGACTGCATCGTTGCAACCATATCTCCCTGTTCAAGAGAAATAATCTCAACATCTTCCTGTGTCAGTCCTGCATCTTCTAATACAATATTTAAAAGATGTTCCGCATTGCTTCCCAAAGTCAGACCGATTTTCTTTCCCTTTAAATCTTTAATGGTTTTAATTCCTGCATTTTTTCTCGCGATAATCGCAGTACCCGTCTTTTGGGTTCTGTATGTGCCGATAATCTCTGCCGGACAGCCGACAGCAATCGCGGAAATACAAGGCTGGTCACCAAGGCAGCCGAACTCTAAGCTGTTTGCGCTGAACGCCTCCATAATGGCAGGCCCTGCGTCAAACATTTTCAACGTAACTTTCGCATCGATATCCTGTTTCTTAAGCGCTTCGTCAAAATAACCTTTTTTATAGGCGACAATCGCTGAGATGTCTGTATCCTGTACCCCGATTACAATCTCTTTTGCGCTTTTTTCTGCGTCTGAATCAGAACCAGAGCCGCAGCCATAAAAAGACATCGTTCCAAAAATCAACACTGCGGTCAATGCCGCAATTTTTTTCAACATTGTTTTCTTCATTTTTTTCTCCTTCAAATTTACAATAAACTGTTTCCCTGTACAAAAAATTTTACAATAATTACCCTGCAATGTCAACTTGCTTTCTATAAGTATTATAATGTTTTGATTATAATACGTTCCACAAAGGCTTTTCCCCGTTTAACACCCTGACAATTTCTGTCGCCGCGTTATAAGCCATTGTATCCATAGAGTCAATCGTGTGCGCCGCATTATGCGGAGACAAAATCAGATTTTCAAGTTCAAACAGCGGATTGCCCGTCTTTGGGGGCTCGTCGACAAGCACATCAAGCGCCGCGCCCGCAATCCTCTTTTCTTTCAGCGCCCGATACAGCGCCGACTCATCTACGCTTCCGCCGCGCGCCGTATTGATAAAATATGCGGTCGGTTTCATCAATCCGAGCATTTTGTCATTGACAATATTTTCCGTCTCTTTTCTGAGCGGTGCGTGAAAGGACACGAAATCCGACTGGTGGAAAATATCTTCCATGGTCTGTACCTCTGTCATATATTCCGGAAGTTTTTCCTCGTGATGATTTCGGAACACCATGACTTTCATGTCAAGTCCCAGCGCCACTTTTTTCGCCACCAGACCGCTGATTTTTCCATATCCTACGAGTCCGAGTACTTTTCCTGAAACGTCATTTGTTTTTTTTGTATCCCTTGTCACCCAGTCGCAGGTTCTTGTGTTCTTATCAAAAAAAGGAATCTGCTTTGCGCAGGCAAGAATGAGTGCAACCGTATGCTCCGCAACCGAATTGGAGTTTGCGCCCGGAGTCGTCGTAATCACAATTCCGAGTTCCCGCGCGGCCTGCAAATCAATATTGTCAAGCCCGACGCCATGTCTCGCAATAATTTTCAATTTTTTCCCCGCCTCCATGACCTGTCTGTTAAAATCTGCCGTTCTCGCCAAAACCGCATCACAATCGGAAATATGACTGCACATATTTTTTACGGAATAATCGTCTAAATAAACGCACTCGCAGTCGTGAGCCTCTAAATAATCCGTCCCTTTTTTTGATACTTCCTGCGGAATTAACACTTTATATTTCATCTTCACTGCCTCCCAAGAATTTTCATCATCTCGATTGTTGCTTTCTGCCACCGGAAAACCGACAAAACTCTATGCTATTTTAATGAATGTTCTTTTTGATGTCAATACGGAAAAAGAGCCGGTGGAATACCACCAGCCCTTTTCATGAGATTAAGAAACTTACGGCAGATACAGGCTACATTGTTCTGCCGTTATATATTTAAGAACGGCGTTCTTAAATGCGGTTTTTATTCTTCCTCAACCAAAGCTTCGTATCCGGTATCTCCGGTACGCACTCTCATTACATCTTCGATATCGGAAACAAAAATCTTACCGTCGCCTACCTTGCCGGTATAGAGCGCTTTTCTGGCTGCTGCCACAACAAGGTTCGGATCGACTGTGGATACCACAATCTCAACTTTAACCTTCGGCTTTAAGTTCATGCTGACATTGACGCCTCGATACCGTCCGGTCTTACCTTTCTCGACACCGCAGCCCATTGCCTGAATAACCGTCATGCCGGTTACGCCGATTGCAGCCATCGTATCACGCAGTACCGTAAATCTGTCCTCGCTGCAGACAATCGTAATCTTGGTATATTTTCCACCGGCAGAACTTCCTGCCAAACTCAGGCTTGCCGGCTCGATGCCTGTAATATCCACCGGTCCTGCGCTTTCTCCCATATATGCCGGAGCAATCGGAAGGAAGTCCGCATATGCGGAAGAAAGACCATGTTCTGAAATATCCATACCTGCAAGCTCATCTGCCTCTGATGCGCGGAGTCCGACAGTATGCTTAATAATCTGGAATACAATTGTCATCATTACTGCCGCATAAACATCAATCGCAACAATACCTAAAATCTGAATTCCCAGCAGTGTAAATCCGCCGCCGTAGAACAATCCTGCATAAAATGAACCGTCTGCAAACGCTGCAACGTTCTGTCTGCCGGTTGCAAACAGACCGACTGCAATGGTTCCCCAGATACCGTTTGCCATATGCACACCGATTGCACCAACCGGATCGTCAATCTTAAATTTCTTATCTAATACTTCTACAACAACATCTACCAAAATTCCTGCAACAGCACCGATGATAGCTGCACCAAGTGCGTCAACAGATGCACAGCCTGCAGTGATTGCCACAAGACCGGCAAGAGATGCGTTCAGACACATTCCGACATCAGGATATCCGTCCTTCACCCAAGTAAAAATCATACATACGACCGTTGCCACTGCCGGCGCGATTGTCGTATTCATAAAGATTGATGCAAGACTTGACGTATTCGTTGCTGCCGCGCCGTTAAATCCATACCAGCCGAACCAGAGAATAAATACGCCGAGCGCTCCTAATGTTAATGAATGTCCCGGAATTGCGTTAACCTTGATTGTTCCATCACGATGTCTTGTATATTTGCCAATTCTGGCGCCTACGGTAATTGCGCCAACCAATGCTGCCACACCACCGACAGAATGGATTACTGCGGAGCCTGCAAAATCTACGAAATGAAGCTGCTGCAGCCAGCCATGTCCGCCATAGTTCCATACCCAGCCTGCTTCAATCGGGTATACAACCAAACTGATCAGCGCTGAATAAATACAGTATGCGCTGAATTTTGTTCTCTCTGCCATGGCACCGGAAACAATGGTTGCGGCTGTCGCACAGAATACCAACTGGAATACAAACTGTGAATAATTAAAATTATCATAATTTGTAAAAATGTCGAGATTCGGCACACCGAACAGTCCCATTACATAATCCTCTGCCATCATCAGACTGAAACCTAAGAAAATATACATTATGGTTCCAATACAAAAGTCCATAAGGTTCTTCATAATAATGTTTCCGGCACTCTTTGCTCTGGTAAATCCTGTTTCCACCATCGCAAAACCACACTGCATAAAAAATACCAGCGCCGCGCCGATTAAGAACCAGATTGCAAAACTGTTACCATTTGCAACCTCTAAAATCTCATCTGCTCCCATAATTTTTACCTCCAATAACTGATTACTATAAAAACGAAAAAAAGGAGCGGACATTTACGTCTGCTCCCTTGCATTTCGTTCAACAGTGAGTAGTATAGCACGATTATTTTCTTTTTCAAGAAGCCTTTCGGATTTACTTACAAAATTAACGCCGGATTTAATCATATAAAGCCTGAACTTACAAAAATAAAGCGTAAACTTAATAAAAATAATGCAGAGCTCGTCTAATATCGTTTTTATACAAGCTCTGACATTATTTCTTTAATCTGTAAACATTATATTACTTCTTTCGTTTTGCGATAAATTCCTTCGCCGTCCAAACCGAACTCTTTTAACAGCTCCAACGCCGGCCCCGAATGTCCGTATACATCTTGAATTCCGATTTTTGTCACTGGCGTCGGGAGTTTCTCCGACAGCACATCGCAGACTGCGCTTCCCAGACCGCCGATAACGGAATGTTCTTCTACGGTTACCACTTTTCCCGTTTTCTGCGCGGAGTTCAAAATAATCTCCTCATCTAACGGCTTAATCGTATGAATATTGATAACCTCCGCGTCAATACCGTCCTGCTCCAGTTTTTGCGCCGCCTCTAAAGCCATGGAAACCATCAGTCCGGTAGCGATAATTGTGACATCGCCGCCCTCTTTCAGAAGCACTCCTTTTCCTAATTCAAACCGGTAATCTTCACGATTGATGATTGGCGCGGCAAGCCGTCCAAATCTCAGATAAACCGGCCCTTCCATTTCGTATGCCGCTTTCACTGCCTGTCTTGCCTCAATATCGTCAGAAGGATTGATAATCGTCATGCCCGGTATCGTCCTCATCAGCGCAATATCCTCATTGCACTGATGGGTTGCCCCGTCTTCGCCTACGGAGATTCCCGCATGTGTGGCACCGATTTTCACATTCAGATGCGGATAGCCAATCGTATTGCGCACCTGTTCAAAAGCGCGTCCCGCCGCAAACATTGCAAACGTACTCGCAAACGGTACTTTCCCGCAGGTAGAAAGCCCTGCCGCAATGCCCATCATATTTGCCTCTGCAATACCGCAGTCAATATGCCTTTCAGGAAATACCGCCTTAAATTTACCTGTTTTTGTCGCCTCCGCCAAATCCGCGTCCAGCACGATTAAATTTTCATGTTCTTTTCCCAATTCTACCAAAGCAGCTCCATAACTGTCTCTTGTCGCAATCTTTTTTACTTCTGACATAATGCTTCACCTGCTTTCTTTAGTTCTTCCATAGCCACTGCATACAATTCATCATTTGGTGCAGCACCATGCCAATTTACTTTATTTTCCATATAGGAAACGCCCTTTCCTTTTACGGTATTCATAATAATGGCTGTCGGTCTGCCTTTCGTCTCTCTCGCATTGTTCAGCGCTTCCCTGATTTCGTCAAAGTTGTGTCCGTCTATCATAAGTACATGGAAATTAAACGCCTCAAATTTTTTATCAAAAGGATATGGGGAGCAGACCTCCTCAACCGTCCCGTCAATTTGGAGATTGTTGTTGTCCAAAATCACAACCAGATTGTCCAGTTTTCTGGCGCCTGCAAACATTGCCGCTTCCCAGACCTGACCTTCTTCGCTTTCCCCATCGCCAATCATCGTATAAACGCGGTAATCCGCCTGATCGAGTTTTCCTGCCAGCGCCATTCCGACCGCTGCGGAAATCCCCTGCCCCAGAGAACCGGCGGACATCTCTACGCCCGGCGTATGTTTCATATCCGGGTGTCCCTGAAGATAGGAATCCGGTTTTCTCAAAGTTTTCATATCTTCCTTTGGGAGAAATCCTTTTTCCGCCAGCACCGCATAAAGCGCCGGAGCCGCATGTCCTTTTGAGAGGACAAACCGGTCGCGGTTTTCTGCTTTTGGATTTTTTGGATTTACCCGCATTTCTTCAAAATAAAGAAATGTCATCATATCTGCCGCTGACAGCGAGCCTCCCGGGTGACCGGACTTTGCGCTGTGGACGCCTTCAATGATATTTTTTCGCACTTCGTTTGCAATCTTTTGCAGTTGTAAATTTTCCATTTTCATGTCCTTTCATTTTATGAAACGCATTGTTCTTACAGGGTTTTCTTTGCAAATCATTTATCTGAAATTCTTTTCCATCAGAATAATGAGTCCGTCCGCATTTTTTTTCTGTTTAAAAAGTTTTCTGCTGTTGCGGTATATGGCATCATCTAAAATTCTTTCCACATCTTCCTGTCCGATTCCCTTATTTAAACCGAAACAGTCGTCAATCGCCTTGTAAAACGCCAGACTTGCCAGCTCGTCCATGATGTAACCCTGTTCTTCGGCATATTTTTTACCATATTTTACCCACTCTTTAATGTCGTATTCCCGAATTTCTATTACATGGTTAAACACTTCGGAAATACGCGGCGTGTTGGTTATAATATCCTGCATTTTCTGAGTATCTCCCTCAAGAATCATCAGCATATCATCAGTAAACATTCCGGAAGCGTCAATAATCTCACTGACAGTCATAATGCCCAGTTCATGCGCATTTTCAACGATTAAGTCGCAGCCGATTAACTTATTCAGGGAATTTTTAAAGCCTCTGCGGTTCAGCGCCGACGCCTGAACCTTTGCCAGTTTTCTGTTTCTTCTTCCCCGTTTTTTATTGACCAGTTTAATCAGCTCGATTGCCAGCGTTGTTTTTCCCGTCTTTTCCTCGCCCAGAATAATGACGTTTCCATCTGTCGATTTTCCGTCCGGAGAATACAAATCAATCAAATCTTCAATCGTTTCCCGAATGGCTTCCTCCAAGCCCTCTACATTCAGATAGTTTTTAAAAACCGACATCTCCTCGTCGGAGAGGGTCACTCCCGGCTCCGGAATTCGGATTTCTTCCGGTTTCTCCTCAGCAGGACTTTCTTCTGCTTTGTCCGTAACAGATTTTTCTTCTGTTTTGTCCGTAACAGATTTTTCTGCCGCTTCGTCTGCAACCGGCGTTTCTTCTGCTTTGTCCGCAACAGGCCTACCTGCCGCTTCGTCCGTAACCGGCATTTCTTCAGTCGTTTCCCCAGCGGAAACTTCTTCGGGCGCGTCGTCAACGCTCATTTCCTCCGGCTGCTCCTCTGCCACGTCCGGAAATGAAAATTCTTCCTCCGGTATCATTTCCTCTGCTTCGGTTTCCTCCGGTTTTTCCTCCGCCTGTTCTTCCTGTGTCCAGTCCGCTCCTGAAAGGACCTCCACATTTGCGGAAAAATTCTGTGTGGAGGACAAATCTGTCTTTGCCTCCCCGTCCTTTTTATCCTCTGCAATTTCTCCGGCAGAATCTTCTGCCGCGTTCTCCTGCGTGCCTTCGCTTTCTTTTTCCGGCTCGTCTTCCACTTCGTCCAGACCGGCGTCAATCTTTGCCAGTTCTTCTTCTATTTCTTTATTTTCCTCATTTCCAGCTTCTTCAATAATCGTCACCGCCTGCTGTACTGTTTCTTCTTTCAGGATTCCTCTTTCCTGAAGTTGTTTTAAAATATCCTGCACGTCTCCCAGATTATGGACTTCTCCAAATTCCTCATCGGATTTCTGCTGTCCGTCGTCCGCTGTGTTTTTGTCCGTTTCGTCGGTCTGACGCACCTCCTCCTGCGTTTTGGAAATTTCCGTTTCTTCCCGATGGATTTTCGTAAACGGGATACTGCCGGCCGCAACTTTTGTAGTCCCCTCATTTTCATGGATATTTTCCGGTTCAATTTCAACCGTTTTCATTCCCTCAGCGACTACCGCCTGAATATCAACCGTATCAAATTTAGAACCGTCGCCGGTTTCAATCCGGATTTCCTCAAAATCATCTAACTCCGGAAGCTCCGTCACCTCATCGGCGTCTGCCTCGGAATGCGTTTCCTGAGTTTCCTGCTCTGTATGCAGTTTTTCTTCCTGTATTTCATGTTCCGGAAGTTCCTGATGCTCCGGCGCTTCAGAGACTTTCTGTTGCTCCTGCCCTGCCGCCGTTTCTTCCGCAGCGGATTCCGGCTGTTGCTTTGACGGCGTCTCTTTAGCGGTTGTCTGCTGTTGCTTTGACGGCGTTTCTTTAGCAGTTGCCTGCTGTTGTTTTGACGACGTCTCTTTTTTGGACGCCTCCTCCAGCCGCTTCTGCTTTCCTTCCACATATCTCTGCTGCTGTGCGCCGGACAACGGTTCATAAATCCGTTTCAGTTCCAATGCTTTGAGAACATATTTGCCTTCGGCAAACCACAGGCTGATTTCATCGCATAAATCAACGCATTTTTCTCTGTTTCCTGCCAAATGGTACAATTTTGCCAGTTCATATGCCCATTTTTCTTCCATGTCAATATTGACATATTCTTCAAGAATTTCAATCTGTTTTTCCAACGGCTCATTTTTCGCTTTCGCCATCTTATATTTTAATATATATCTTCCGGAATCACGCGGAGCCATTTCCACGAAATCCTCGTAAAATTCTTCTGCGTCGTCAAATTCTTTTGTCTTAATGGATATCAGGCACAACCGGTACGCCAACTGCCTTCCCGAATTTGTATTTTCATACGCTGTGAGCAGCGCGTCTTTTGCCTTTTCATATTCATGATTAAACTGATACACTTCCGCAATCATACTGAGCAGGTTATTGTCCCTGATTTTTCTCAAATCCAAGTCGTCTGCAATTTCCATTGCCTGCTCATAATCGTGCTGATGTACTGCCGCCCTTAATGCTTCCACTCTCAAATTCTGTTCATTTCTATCCATTTGACTTCCTCTTTTTAATAATTTTACTTTTTACAAACCTGTTTCCTAAAAATCTGTACGCCCCTGCAATGCGCGCAGCAGCGTGACATTGTCAATGCACTCCAAATCTCCCCCGACCGGAACACCGCTGGCTATCCGGCTCACTTTAATGCCCAACGGCTTGACCACCTTGCTGATATACATCGCCGTAGCTTCCCCTTCCACACTGGAATTGGTGGCAATGATTACCTCATGGACGTCGTCCTTCAACCGCTCGAATAATTCCTTTAGCCGGATATCGTTTTGACCGATTCCCGCCATCGGATTGATTGCTCCATGAAGCACATGATAAACGCCCTGATACTCACCGATTTTTTCGTAGGCTGCCATATCCTTTGTTGACTCAACCACCATAATCGTCTGATGGTCTCTCTGCCTGCTGCTGCAGATTGGACAAAGCTCCTGATCCGTCAATGTACAGCAGCATTTGCAGTATTTTACATTATTTTTCGCCTGTATCATGGACTCTGCCAGCGACTCCACCTGCTCTTTGGGCATATCCAGAATATGAAAAGCAAGTCTGCCTGCCGTCTTGGAGCCGATACCCGGAAGCCCTGACAGTTCCTCTATTAACTTTGTTATATAACCGCTATAATAATCCAACGTCCTGTCCTCTTTCTAAAAACTCTGGCGCATTTTTTAGAATAAGCCCATTCCCATGCCGCCGGTAATTTTAGACATCTTTTGCGCGGACATCTCGTCCATCTTGCGGATTGCCTCATTGACCGCAGCCATAATTAAATCCTCAAGCATTTCGATATCTTCCGGATCAACGACCTCCTCGTCCAGTTTAATCTTTGTAATTTCTTTCGTACCGGAAATCGTGACCTCTACGGCTCCGCCTCCTGCTGTCGCAGTATATTCAGACTGCTCTAATTCCGCCTGCGCTTCCTCCATCTGCTTTTGCATCTTCTGCGCCTGCTTCATCAGATTATTCATATTTCCCGGCATTCCTCCCGGAAATCCTCCTCTTTTTGCCATTTAAAAATCCTCCTCCTGCACATTCATATTGATATGGCTGATTACTTCCTGATAATAATCATTAAAGTTCTGATTGTTTTCGAGCAGTTTTAATTCCACCCGAACCTGCTTTTTTATTTCGTCGCTGATAATCGTATTGAGCATCTCGATAATCTCCGGTTTGTTGCAGGCTCCGTATCCGGTAGCCGCGCTTTCGTCAAACACAATCAGCAGCGTGTCTTCGCCCTTAACACTGAAACGGGCATTACTCAAAAACTGTCTGTACGGCTGCGGAATAAACCGGTGCACAGCACCCCAGTTGTCCGCCACATACTGTACGTCCTGCGGGATTGCCTTATTCCAGACCTTTTTCTGTTTTGGGGGACTCTGACTGCGCTGCTCCTTTTTCGGCGCCGCAATCTGTCCCTGCTCTATTTTCTGTTCCAGCAACGCAATCCTGTTTTGAAGGGAATCGGTATCCTGCTCCATAGACGGCCGGTTTAATTTAATCAGCGCAATTTCCAGCAAAACTCTTTTCTGGGAAGAATATTTCATCTGACCGGACAATTCCGACAGCACGCGGATATAGCGCATAAGAATACCTGTTTCAACCATTTCCGCCTCTTTTTTCAGCGATTCTAACCGTTCTGCGGAAGCGTCAATAAAATCTTCCGGCGCTCCGTCAGAGGTCTTTACCAACATCAGGTTTCTCAGATACCAGATAAAATCGTTTACAAACTGCGCCGGTTCCCTGCCCTGCATAATCATTTCATCTAAAATCCGGATACTTTCCATCGTATTTCCTGAAATAATACTTCGCGTCAGGCGGCTGAACACTTCCTGATCGACCGCACCCAAAACCTCAAGCGTATTTTCATATGTGAGCTTCTGTCCCGGATAAAAGGCAATACACTGGTCTAACAGACTCAGCGCATCTCTCATAGAACCGTCTGCCGCTTTTGCCACATAACGAACCGCCTTCTCCTCTGCCTCAATGGATTCCTTTTCCATCAGTTCTCTCAGCCTGTCCGCAATCGTGTCAATCGTAATCCGTTTAAAATCATAACGCTGGCATCTCGATAAAATCGTAATCGGAATTTTATGAGGCTCCGTCGTTGCCAGAATAAATACGACATAGGACGGCGGTTCCTCCAAAGTCTTTAACAGCGCATTAAAAGCGCCGATGGATAACATATGTACCTCGTCGATGATATAGACGGTAAACCTGCCGTTGGACGGCGCATACTGAATTTCCTCGCGGATCTGCCGGATATTATCCACGCCGTTATTGGAAGCCGCGTCGATTTCAATGACATTCATCGCCCTGTTTTGCTGAATTGCCCGACAGGTATCACACTCATTACATGGACTGCCGTTGACCGGGTGTTCGCAATTAACTGCGCGGGCAAAAATCTTGGCCACGCTTGTTTTGCCGGTGCCTCTTGTTCCACAGAAAAGATATGCGTGACCTATCCGATTTGCAGTGATTTGATTTTGCAATGTCTGTACAATGTGATCCTGACCTTTTACTTCCCCGAAATCCGCAGGTCTGAATTTTCTGTACAATGCTGTATAGGACATGACTTCTCCTTTCCGTTTTTACAGGCATAACAGTTCCAATACACCTTTGGATATAATTATATAATAAAACCGGTTTAAAATAAAGTATAAAAGAGGGGTGAAATCAAAAAAACAGTTCATTAGTCATTTGTAAAAGTTAATTCCACCTCCAAAATACCAAACATGGAATTAACTATCTCCAAAAATAATGGTGGAAT
>CANRMF010000049.1 GCA_947631665.1 uncultured Lachnospiraceae bacterium
TTTGGGGAACCCAAATAAGCGAGAAGTAGCAGATTTATCTGCGGATTCGAGCTTGTATGGCTGAATTACTTTATTTTTGGGGAACCCAAATAAGCGAGAAGTAGCAGATTTATCTGCGGATTCGAGCTTGTATGGCTTGGCTGAATGGAAATTTACACATTGCTGCTGCGTAAGTAATTGTCCCTGCCCTGACAGAGGCATACGTACAATTCGGTATTGGTCAGTTCGATGTACGGCAGCACATAAAAGATTCCCAGAAGCCCGCAGGTCAGGCTTGTGAGCAGAATCCAGCCGATGAATGACAAATCCAAAACAAAGGTATCCCATTTTCTTCCGTTCATCAGCGCCTTGCTCCGCTCAAATGCCTCCTTGTAGTTCATATCCGGATTTTCCGCCAGAAGAAACGGAATCATACGGTACTCATAACTTTTGACAATGCCCGGAATAATGAACAGAAGCGTCCACAGAAACGTAAATAAATTTTTCAGAAACATAACCTTTGCAGTGTTCAGATATCCGTTACCAAAAATATGTACCACTTCTCCCATGGACGGTTTCTGCGTTCTGTTTTTCAGAAACCATCTGCGGCAGCCGACATTCAGAGGCTCAAGGATAAAAATATCCAAAACTGCGGCGCAGATAGTAATAATCAGCGTGATGAGCAATATCCATAAGGATACAGTGCCGAACGTGCCTGCAACCAACCTGCCGAAAGCATTTTCTATATTCGTCCGGCCATAATCAAACGCCTGAGTTCCATTATCGGAATCTCCCTCCAAAATATCGTCAATATCGTCAAACGCGCTGTCATAATTGCCATTGAACGATGAATTGCCAGAATTGGCCGCATTGTTGTAACCGGCATTGAAGCCGGAGCTGAACGCATTGCTGTAATTAGCATTGAAACCGTAACTGAACCCTTCTCCGCTGATAAAGGAAAATATCAGTGTTACCAAGACAATCCACCAGTAGTTTTTTGCTAACAGTCTTTTTGCATTTGTTTTTAATTCTGATCTGTAAAACATTATTTCTCCCTCTTGAAAAAAACCTGCCTGACAGACAAGCAGGTTTTATCCCATCATTTTATTTTTTTCACGCTATAAAACGCAAAAGATTTATACTTCATAAATCCAGCCTTCCGGCGCGTCAATTTTACCCATCTGAATTCCCGTCAGGGTGTCATAGAGTTTTTGAATGGTCGGCCCCATTTTTTCCATGCCGCTTGGGAAACAGATGCTTTCTCCATGATCGTCAATCTGACCGACCGGTGAAATTACTGCCGCCGTTCCGCAAAGTCCACATTCGGCAAAATCTTTGACTTCTGAGAACTGTACTTCCCTGTGTTCTACCTCCATGCCGAGATAATGCTCTGCGACATACATAATGGAGCGTCTCGTAATGGACGGAAGAATGCTGTCAGACTTCGGCGTAACCAGTTTTCCGTCTTTTGTAATAAAGATAAAGTTTGCACCGCCGGTCTCCTCTACTTTAGTTCTTGTTGCGGCGTCCAGATACATATTTTCAGAGTAACCTTCCTCATGAGCGCGCACAATCGGATAAAGGCTCATGGCGTAATTCAGCCCTGCCTTGATATGACCGGTGCCATGCGGAGCAGCTCTGTCATAATCGCTGACTTTAATGACCATCGGTTTTACGCCGCCCTTAAAATACGGGCCTACCGGCGTCACAAAAACGCGGAACTGATATTCCTCTGCCGGTGCTACGCCGATAACTGCCGAACTGCCGAACATATAAGGTCTGATATATAAAGAAGCGCCGGAACCGTACGGCGGGACAAGATCAAGATTTGCCCTGACGGTCTTTACCACTGCTTCCACAAATCGCTCCTGTGGGAAAACCGGCATTTCCAATCTCCTGCAGGAATCCTCCATTCTCTGCGCATTTAAGTCCGGACGGAAAATTACGACCCGTCCGTCTACCGTCGTATACGCTTTCATTCCCTCAAAACAGGTCTGCGCATACTGAAGCACGCCGGCGCACTCGCTGATGACAACATTGGCGTCACCAATCATAGTACCTGCGTCCCATGCGCCGTTTTTGTAGTTTGAAACAAATCTCTGATCTGACGGGATATAGTCAAATCCAAGATTTTCCCAATCAATATTTTTCTTGTCCATTGTATTTATCCTCCCTGCTGTATAAATATGCGATGAAAGGGAAATCCCTGCGGATTTCCCCGTACCTTCTTAAATATACTACGATTTTTATACATGGTCAATGAAATTTCGTCCATTCGGTCTTGTACAGCGCATTTGGAAAACTGCTGCTGACACTTCGGTTTTTATATTTTTTCGTTGTTTTCAACAGATTTTTACTTTTATCTGCGGGAAGTTTTATTCTTCCGGTACAATTGACTTTTTCCTCCAATACCTGATAAAACATTACCCTGTCAGCCTTATCCGCCGCCGGCAGTTCGTACTTCCAAACCGCATCGGAAACCCGCTCGCATTTTTCCCTGCTCCCCTGCAGTCTGCCATAAATCTCCTCTCTTTGCGGATTCCATGAAATTGCGTAGACCGGAGCCTGCGCGTCCCATTCCTCCGGCATGGAAAAATAAATGCTCTCCTGAGTTCCCGAAGCTTCTGCATACCGGAAATTATCTTCCAGAAAATTACGCATTTCAAGATAATCAAGATTGGAAAGTCCCAGTTCTTTAAGTACCGCAAGCGTTTTGGTATCCTTTTGTGTAACCCTCCACTCAACGCTCAGGGAATTCATAACCGATGAACTGAAATTAAAACTCAGAACATATTTGTCGTTTTTGTCAAATTGCCTTTCGCTCATTTCATAGTCCAAAGTGATCTGTTCGTAAGAACCATGATCTTTAAAATCTTCGTGTAAAGCGGCCAGCAGTTTTTCACACTGTGCCTTTGTCAGGTCTGAGGACGTACTGCTGCCGATTGTCTGCTCATAAATCTGGTCAATATAAACCCATGGATCCATATATTTTGTCGAAAGCATCTTCATGAAGCTTTTGTTATGTTTAAGCGTTTCACAGAGTTTTTCCGGAAAATCTGTTTTTACACTATGCAGAGCCTCGACATAGTATTCCCGCTCCACTTTTCTGCCGTTGTTTAAAAGATATATGATTTTTACATAAGACGGTGCTTTGCCCTCATAATCAGTCCATTCGTCCCCAATGTCCACAAGCGGATACAGTCCATGCTTCTTTAAGTTTCTGCACTGTGCAATCACTCCCTTGTGGTAAGCTATAACCGCATCGATATCTTCCTTTTTTTCACTGTAATTTTCTAAAATATTCACTCCGTCAATATAGAATTCATTACTAAAATCCGAAATAAAAACCTCCGTAACCTCATCTGCTTTTGGAAGATACGTATCATATCCGAACAGACCGGTATTGACAGCCAGCACAAATCCTGCCACCACGCACGCCACAACGCCGCACTCAATCAGGCTTTTTCCATAATGCTTTAATCCTTTATAAAAAATCAGATGGAGTAAAATGTTTGCGACCATAATTCCCATGACCGCGCCAATGCCAAACCAGACGTACTCCAAAACGACATTGTCTCCGGCGCTTCCGATAAAAGAGAAAATCCACCCCAGTCCGAAACCGGCGGCAAAACAGACAATAAATTTTATTACAACCGACAGCACCGAAAAGGTAAAGGAATTCTGCGCCGTCTCCGCCTTACGCTTTTTACAGAGCAGATAACAGCCGGCAAGGAGTACCGCAGTAATTGCAATCCACCAGATACAGTGCAGCAGATAACCGCCGCCGAAAATTCCGGTATAGGAGGCTGCAATCGGGCAGAAAAAGGTAAAAACACATGCCGGAAACAGACCGTATGCGATTCCCGGAATGATCGTCATCGGAAACGCATTTAAAATTGCAATCAGAACCGGATATGCCGCGTTGAGCGCCAGATAGGCAATGACCACATCTACGTTTGTACCACAGCAAAGCGAGATAAACGCAATCAGCGTGATGTTCGCTATAATTACAAGGCTTGAAATCAGCGTATATTCCATTATATCCTGAAAACCGTCAACAGAAAACGTCAGGCCTCCTCCGATAATGCCGGTAACAAGAAACGGAAGTACCATCAGGGTAATCACTGCCAGATAGCGCGCAAAAAATAACGTTCTTCTGCTGACCGGCAGACTTCCAAAGAAATCCACGCACCGCTTATTATGCATATAAGAAAATCCAATGAAGGACAAAATCGAAGAAAAAATGACTGCAACCATAATTGGAAGCACCATCAGCGGTTTTACCTCCATTTCTGTCACGACATTGACATAGGTATTTAGATCCTCATTCCAGTTCATCGAATAAGCTGAAAGGATTGATAACAGTTCAACAACCGGCAGGCTTAAAATCAGAAGAACCCCGTATGCGATGGTTATGGAGCGATATTTTTTCATAGTCCAACGGTAAATCGCAGATGCCTTTTTTATGTTTCTATTTTCCATATCCTGTATCCTCCATTTCCCTGATAAACACTTCCTCCAGCGTGGCCGGCATCACTTCGATAAAAGAAGGCTCGAAACGCTTTAACTTCTCCAGCGCCTCCTCCAAATCGCCGCGCACCATAATGTTAAAATAATTTCCGCTGCGGCTGTTAATCTGTACATTCAGTCCCTCGAAAATATCCTCCTCAGGCATTGTGGAAAATGCCAGTTGAATTTTATTGATCTGATTTTTCAAAAGATCCGTCTCCTCATTGGTTACGACTTCGCCTAAATGAAGCATCACAATCCTGTCGCAGATGTCGTCGACTTCCCGCAGGTTGTGTGACGCAATGATGCAGGTCATGTTATGATCCGATACTTCCTCAATAATCAGACGTTTCAGCGTCCTGCGGATTACCGGATCAAGCCCGTCGAAAATCTCATCTAAAAACAGATATTTCGGGCCCGCCGCAAACGCTAAAATCAAGGCCGCCTGCCGCTGCATTCCTTTACTCATATTGACAATTCTCTGCCTTGTGTCAATCGGAAAAATCTGACATAATTTTTGATACCGTTTTTCGTCCCATGTCGCATAGACGCTGCGAATCAGCCCTGCAAGATTTTCTACGGTACTGTCGTTAAAGAAATACGGATAATCCGGAACATAATAGCACAGTTCCTTTATTTTCTCATTGTCAAAAGCGTTTTCCCCGTCAATCAATACCATGCCCCCATCAGGCTCGTAAACGCCGGAGAGCGTTCTTAGTAATGTACTTTTTCCACTGCCGTTGCTTCCTGCCAGTCCGAGAATCGAGCCCTCTGCAATCGAGCAGTTCAGGTGTTTCAACGCAACGGTTTTATCAAACTTTTTCGTTAAATCTTTAATCTCTATCATTCCATAACTCCTTCCTCATAAATCTGCTCTACCCTTGAAAGCATCTGTTCCTTTGTCATGCCGTATTTGTAGGCGTTTTTCATCGCATGGCCAAGCTCATGCTCCGCCCTGAGTTTTTCCGCCTCTTTCTGATTAAGCTGCTCAGAAATAAAGCTGCCCCTTCCGACCGTAGAATAGATATATCCGTCTGCCTCAAGCATTTTATATGCTTTGGATACGGTATTCGGATTGATTCCCAGTTCAGATGCCACAACCCTGACAGGAGGAAGTTTTGTATTACTTTTTAAAGCCCCGATGGACACCAGACGCACCACATCATCATAAAGCTGCTGGTACACCGGCGTGCGGGATTGGAAATTTACACTCAACATCTTTTCTTAATACCTTCCTTACCATTGTTCTAAAAACTGTTCTTCCGTAATAATCGGAATTTCTAATTCCTTTGCTTTTTTATTTTTTGTCGAATTTGAATGAACGTCATTGTTAATCAGATAATCTGTTTTGGAGGTAACAGAGCCCGTAACCTTTCCTCCGCGCCGTTCAATATAATCTTTGACGGCGTTGCGGTTTGGAAAATGTGTGACATTTCCGGTAATCACGAAGGTCAGGCCGCTCATGCTCTGCTCCTGCGTATTTGTTTCCGGCTGCGCAATCCGCACCTCTGAAAGCAGATGGTTAAATTTTTCAAGATTTTTTTCATCATGAAAATAGGCGTAAAATTTTTCCGCCATCACACTCCCGATACCGTCAATCTGCACCAGTTCGTCCACCGGCGCATGGATAATCTTTTCCAAATCGTAATCAAATGCCTTGCAGATGACCTTTGCGTTTGCCTCTCCGATATTTGGTATTCCGAGACTGTACAGAAGCGCGTACAGTTCGACGTCCCTTGATTTTCCAAGCGCTTTCATAAGATTGTCAAACGACTTTTCCCCAAATCCCGACGTATGAATAATCTCCTCATAATACCGGTCTAAATGGTACAAATCCGCAAATTCCCGAATATAGCCTTTATCAATAAACTTTTCGAGCGTTTCCTCTGAAAGCCCGTCAATATTCATCGCGTTTCTCGAAACAAAATGCGCGTATCCCTTGACATTTTTCGCCGGACAGTCCTGATTTGGACAATACAGCGTCTTAACGCCGTTTTCCTCCCTGACGACTGTGCCGCCTCCACAGGAAGGACATTGTTTTGGAATACGGTCAATGCCGCTTTTTGTCAGATTTTCAGAAATCTGCGGAATAATCATGTTCGCTTTGTATACCAGAATCGTATCGCCGCTTCCAAGCTCTAATTCTTCCATAATGCTGATATTGTGTACGCTGGCGCGGCTGACGGTCGTTCCCTCCAGTTCGACCGGATCAAACACCGCTACCGGATTGATCAGACCGGTACGGCTCGGACTCCACTCGATATATTTAAGTTTTGTCTGCGCCTGTTCGTCTTTCCATTTGAAGGCAATGCCGTTTCTCGGAAATTTTGCCGTACTTCCGAGAGAAAGTCCGTAAGCAATATCGTCAAACATCAACACCAGCCCGTCTGAAGGCTCGTCGTTGTCCGCTATTTTTTCTGCAAATTTCTGTACCGTCTGCGCCACTGTATCTTGTTCTACCTCATAGTGCTCTACCGTTTCAAACCCCTGATTTTTTAACCAGTCCAGTTGAAAGGAGATGGAATTTTTAAAGTCGACGCCCTCTGCCGAAATCAGGGCAAACGCGATAAAGTTGACGTTTCTTTCCGCCGTAATCTGGCTGTTAAGCTGTCTGACCGAGCCGGAGCAGAGATTACGCGGATTTTTATATTTTGCATCGGCGTCTCCCAGTTTCCGGTTGATTTCTTCAAAATCAGAATATTTAATCACCGCTTCTCCCCTGAGAACCAAATCGCCCTGATATGGAATTGAGAGCGGAATGTTTTGAAATGCCTTTGCGTTGGAGGTAATGACCTCTCCGATCAGCCCGTTTCCGCGCGTGACCGCTTTTTGAAGCTGTCCTTTACGGTAAGTCAGCACAACGGTCAGTCCGTCCAGTTTCCACGAAAGAACGCCCTTGTGGTCTCCCAGAAAATCCGAGAGCGCGGCGACGTCTTTCGTTTTATCCAGCGAAAGCATCGGGCTTTCGTGCGTTTCTTTCGGCAGTTCGCTCAACACTTTATATCCCACATGCACTGTCGGACTGTTTGAGAGCACCATGCCGGTCTCCTGTTCCAGACGCAGAAGTTCGTCGTAGAGCGCGTCATACTCATAGTTGCTCATAATTTCATTCGCGTCCTGATAATACGCCTTAGAAGCCCTGTTTAACTGTTCCACCAGCATTTTAATTCTTTCTGACTTTTCCATAAACTTTCTTACCTTCCTGATGTTTCAAATTTATTTAACAATTCTGTCAATTCCTGTTCTGTGAGCGCGCGCCATGAACCTTTGGGAAGATTTCCGAGTTTGACGTTCATTACGCGGATCCGTTTCAATTTCTGTACCCTGCAGCCCAAAGCGCCGCACATTCTCCGTATCTGCCGGTTCAACCCCTGCGTGAGAATAATCCGGAAGCTGTGTTCTGAGATTTTCTCTACCCTGCATGGTCTGGTCATCTGATTTAAAATAAAAACGCCGCCTGCCATAGCGCTTAAAAACTCCTTCGTAACCGGCTTATCCACAGTCACCACATACTCCTTCTCATGATAATTTGATGCTTTGAGAATCGGATTTACAATAGAGCCGTCGTTGGTCAGAAGCAAAAGCCCCTCTGAATTTTTATCGAGTCTCCCAATCGGATAAATCCTTTTCGGATACCCGATAAAATCAATGACATTGTCCGGATTGGACAGGTCGCTGGTGCACTCGATTCCAACCGGTTTATTCAGCATCAGAACAATGCGCTCCTCCTCTCTGCTGACCGGTTTTCCATCGACAAAAACCGAGTCGGCAAGCGTCACTTTCTGTCCCATAAGCGCCGGCGCCTCTCCGATATAAACCCTGCCCTGTTCTATCAGGCGGTCTGCCTCCCTGCGGGAACAAAAGCCCGCGTCGCTTAAAAATTTATTGATTCGGATTTGTTCGTCGTTTTCTATTTTTTTCTTAGATCTGTTTTCTGCCATTGACATGTCTCCCGACAGGATTTCCCTCTTTTTTTATCTTCCCTTTAACAAAGTTGGTGCCGGATAATCCGGCACCAACAATATTGCAATTATTTCTTTTTCTCGGAAATCAGTTGCGCCATATCCTTTAGAAATTTGTCAAGATTTGCATCTTGAACTCTGGCGGCTTCATATTCCTCCTGAACTTCTTTTTCCAGATTTTGTACGTCAGCATCTTTTGAAACTTTGCTGATATAGTCCCGCACATCGTCCGGAATTTTATTTTTAATATAAACATTTCTGGTTTCACCCTGACGCATCACATAAAATTCTGTAATGTTCGGGACGCTGGTAGCAATGTTTTTATATGTGATGTGATAATACGCATACACGATAAAAGTATCCTCATAAGGCCCGTCTTTTGTGTAACATTCCACGTCGGAATAACCGGATACATAATCCCTTCTCTGGATACTGCTCAAATCGTCCAAATCGACAACGCATTTCCGGAATTCGTCCATGCGCTGCTCGTCGTCCTGAATCAGGTAAGCGTCCAGATAGTTGCTGACCAGCTCTGTGATTTCAGGATACTGGTCGTCTTTCAGCGGCACTCCCGAATCGGCTCCCGCCGTCGTGCTTTTCTCTTTTGCGTCTCCTTTTCCGGAACTGCTGAAGGCTTTATATCCGAAATACACCGCTGCTACAATCAGAATAACCAGCACACATGCAAAGATAATCCTGTCTAAACGGAATTTCTTTTTTGGTTTCCTGTCTTTATTGACTGTACGGCGGGGACGATGAATTTCTTCGACCTCTTTTAACATCTCCTCGATTTCAGATCTGGTTAATTTCTTTTCTTCCGTATCCACCTTAGAATTTCTCCTTAATTATTTTAAGGGTATCATATCA
The DNA here is from genome assembly GCA_947631665.1 of uncultured Lachnospiraceae bacterium. Lineage (GTDB taxonomy): Bacteria > Bacillota > Clostridia > Lachnospirales > Lachnospiraceae > Eubacterium_G. Next base: position 9,318 of record CANRMF010000049.1, read on the forward strand.
AAAATTTGTTTAAAGTTCAATATTTGCAATATTCATGTTGCCTTTTTTTTGAAACTAATGTAAACTAATAGAAGCGCACCCGTAGTCTAATGGATAGAACGCCGTCCTCCGGAGACAGTAATGCAGGTTCGATTCCTGCCGGGTGCATTTTTTATGCCGATAATCCCTTAATACTCTATCTTGTCGGTATCTCTGCGGTAAAGGTATACGTGGTCTGATAAGATGTCAACGACATCAAGGTCTTCGTGATTTACCCGCTTTACCATTCTGTTAAGCCAGCCGATGTCCCAATCCATATTAGGAATCAAAATCACTTCGTGAAGGGAGCTTGGAAGAATATATACGTCGCACTGATGCTTATTGGCAAATTCTTTCAGCACTTCCGGATACGTTATACACGCCGCTCCGTTCAAATGCTGCGTATTTGTCAGGACATACATCTCCATTTCCCTTTCCGCCTTGACGCGGCTTACTTCCTCGCCGATTACCTGACGGACGTCTTTCATATTGTAGTTTCCATAGACGATATTCTCAGAAACATAGCCCGAATCCTCTGCGTCCCAGAGCGCCGGCAGTTCATCAATAATCATGTCTGCCACGACATCTTCCATATTGCGGATTTCTGCCGGAAACTTTTCCAGTGTATTTCTGACTGCTATCTCCCTGATTTCCTCGACGGTTTTATTCCATGTCTCCAGATTGTGATGGTACACCGGCACCGTCGCCGTTTCATTACGGTCAGAAGAAATCATTACATAAAAGACAATCGCAAGATCCAGAAATTTAAAATAAGGCATTTCCTTTAATACGCTTTCGTTCCATTCATAATGAATCAGTTTAAAATAAATTTTATCCCTGATTTCTTCAAATTCAAAAAAATGTTTCATATCTGCTTTCTCTCTAAACTTTTTCAGGCTTTCCACATATGTTTCAAAGATTTCTCCGCAAATACTGTCAATCGTTCTTCCGCATCGATATTCCTGATAAAAATCCTTCAGGTATATCGTCGGAGTCGCCCGCTCTCCTCTCTGTACAATGCTGACTGCCTTCATGCGGACGCCGTTGTTTTTCAATACGTTGCGGATAACCACAAAACCGTCTTTTAACCGGTCTCTGACATAAACTTCTACGCCTTGTTTTACATGTTCAGTAAATTCCTCGTAATTCATAAGATTTCCCCTCTGCTTTCTATTACGAGTGACTGAATCCATAGATATTGTTGACTATTCTATTATAAAACAAGTTTAATTTATTTCAAGTACTATCACCTCCCAATGTACCGAACTGTGTAATTTTCGTCCTGAACTGTGTAATTTTTGTCCTGAACTGCATTTATTTGTTGCGGATTGCATCAACCGGCTTTTTGCGGGCAATGCGGTAAACCGGCAGGAAACTTGCAATCCATGCAATCAGAATACTCAATAAAAGTAAGAGTAAAATCTGTCTTACGCCAAAATTCAATATGGTAATCAAAATTCCCGTATCGAACCGCACAAAATTGTTAATCGCCCGCGTCGCCATTGCTGCCGCAGCGCAGGCAAGAATAAAGTTTACAAGCGCAATCACAAAACTTTCCGAGAAAAAGATACGGAAAACGTCGCTGCTGCGGGCGCCGATTGCGCGCAGAATTCCAATTTCCTGTTTTTTATACGAAATACTGGTTGCGATAAAGTTGGCAAGCATCAGTGCGGCAAATACTGCAAATCCGATTCCGATATATAAAAACGCTTTGGATACGGATTTTAAAATTTCATCGACTGCATCTAATTCATAAACGACGGAATTGCACAGACTATACTGAAGAAAAGTCGTATCGGTCTCCGGCAGTTTTTCCTGATTTATTTTCACGAGTTTGTTAATTTCTCCCTCGTCCTTTGGCATCGGCGCAACTGCGTAATTATAAGAACCCGCCGTTTTTTTCCATTCCGGCTTCATCAGATTGTCGGCCAGAATATATGCTTCTGCCGCATTTTCACTTTGGGCGGCGTCATCGTAAATTCCCGCTATTTTTACTTCCTGTTCTTCCTCCTGTTCTCCTCCGAAATCGTTTGTAACCGCATAACTCAGCGTCGGATTTTTTTTCAAAAAGTCCACCGCCTCTTTCTTTGACCTGATTCCGTATTCCTGAAGACTTCTAAGCGGCAAAATCACCTCGTCTTTATGAAGCGCCGTCTGATTTTTATCAAACCATACCACATCTTTTTCATCAATTTCCGATAACGTGGTAAAACTATCGACATAAAAATCCAACTCACTATTTTCGTCGAATAAACTGACGGATTCCGTCATCGTTGTCATTGTTTTGATTTCATTTTGCGCCAATTCCTCCATCGTCTGCGGACTTACCATGAGTGCGCCCGCCGTACTGTAAAACTGAATCTGATAAATTTCATTTCTCAGCGCATAGATTTCTAACCGTTCCGCCGTAGAAACATTGTCCGTATTTTGATTGATTTTTTCATACCGCGAAAAATCCATTTGAACGTCGACTACGCCGCTCACCTCATAAACCGATTTTCCGACCTGAATTTTTTTCCCTATCATATCCTCATATGCGCTGATTGGTTCTGCTTTTTTACTTCCCGGCGCACAGTATCCCGCTTTTCTGAACGTTTCAAACAGATAGGTCGTAATCGCCGCCTGCTTCTGACCGCCTTCCGGAAGTTTCCCCGCAGCCAGTTCATATCCGTATTCTTTTAAGGTTTCGTCAGTCATCGCCATAAAGCCGGAATAAAACGTTGCGTAAGAACTTGTATCTTCACCCTCAGACAGTGCAACGCTTAAGTCATAATTTTCTATTTCCGCATCGCATGGAAGCACTCCCTGAAAATTCAGACCGCTTTTCTTTTGCAGGTCTTTTATTTCATCTTTTTTGAAATACAGCTCCGCTGAATAGTGACCGTACTCATTTTCAGCAATGAAGTTTTTAGAAAACGCCGCATAATTTACCTTACTGTCCACAATGGAACGGGTGCAGGTCTTTTCGTTATCATAACTTCCGAACGTGTCTGCCAGCGCAAATAGGGAAAATGCTATAAATGACAGCAATATCGTCATCACCAGACGGATTTTTTTATGTTTTAATGCGCTGACGCCCATTTTAAAGGCGTTTTTCATCGGAAGTTTTGAACGGATCAGTTTGAAATCCTGCTTCGTGTAAGCGATTCCGGTCTGGTCTGTCTCTTTAAATCCGCCCTTCTGACTGTTTTTTACGACTGCCTTTACCTTTTTCTTTCTTCCAGCTAAATATTCGTTAATCAGGATACGGTCTTCCTCCGTTAAATGATATCCCTCTGCAAAGACAATTTCATTTTCCAGAAAAGAGAGGCCCTGCTGCGTCTGCTCTCCGTCTTTTTCCGTTTGACTCTCCACATCGCGGATTACCGCTCCGTCAGCCAGTTCAATAATGCGGTCGCCGTACTTTTCCGCAAATTCCCTGTCATGGGACACTACAATCACCAGCTTGTCGTCTGAGAGTTTTTTCAGCGTTTCCAGCACTTGTCTTCCTGTGTTGGAATCCAACGCTCCGGTCGGTTCGTCCGCCATGATAATCTGCGGATTTTTTACCAGCGCTCTCGCGATTGCCACTCTCTGCTTCTGGCCTCCGGACAATTCATTCGGCTTTCTGTCTCCAACCCCCTCTAAGTCCACTCTTTTTAATATTTGGTTGATTTCGCTGTCAGACGCCTTTCTTCCCTGCAGTTCAATCGCAAGCGCAATATTGGCGCCGACACTGAATTCCTCCAGTACATTGTACTCCTGAAAAATAAATCCGACATAAGTGTTCCGATAGGAATCAAACTGGCTCTGGCTGAAATCTTTAGAAGAAACCCCTTTGATTATGAGTTCTCCCTGATCGTAACTGTCCAGCCCGCCCAGAAGATTTAACAGCGTGGATTTTCCACTGCCGGATTTTCCGAGCAGAAACACCATGCCCTTTTCCGGAAACTTTAGTGAAATTCCCTTCAAAGCCTCTACCTGAACACCTTTCTTTGTCCTATAAGTCTTTCGTAAGTTTTTTGTCTCTAACATGATAAACTCCTCTGTCTTTGTGTTTTAATTGTACTACTTCAAATAATACAATTCGTATCCTACAATCATTTCCTTTTTTTGTCAATACTTTTTTTGAACAAAAAGAAAAAATAAAAAGAAAAAACATTCACACATATAAATCTGTGAATGTTTTTCTTTTCATGATTTCCTGATATTTATTTTGCGTTCTGGCGCCGTATCATCTCCCGCTTACGCAGCGTCGGATCCAAAATCTTTTTCCGAATTCTCAGATTTTCCGGCGTGATTTCCAGCAGTTCGTCCGTATCAATAAATTCGAGCGCCTGCTCTAAGCTCAATACTTTTTTCGGAACAAGGCGCAGCGCTTCATCGGAGCTAGAAGTACGGGTATTGGTCAGATGCTTTGTTTTGCAGACATTGATTTCAATATCCTCCGCCCTGCCGGTCTGTCCGACCACCATTCCTCCATAGACCTTTTCGCCCGGCCCGATAAACAGCGTGCCACGCTCCTGCGCATTATATAATCCGTAGGTAATCGCCTCGCCCGCCTCAAACGCTATCAGGGAACCCTGTTTCCGATACTGAATTTCTCCCTTGAACGGCCCGTAGGAATCAAAGACCGTATTCATAATACCGTTTCCTTTGGTATCCGTTAAAAACTGTCCGCGGTAACCAATCAGTCCTCTCGACGGAATTTGAAACTCCAGCCGCGTATAGCCGCCCTGCGTCGGCGCCATGCCCTGAAGCTCGCCTTTCCGGTTGCTGAGTTTTTCAATGATTGCCCCTGAATATTCGTCCGGCACGTCAATGTAGCAGATTTCCATCGGCTCCAGTTTTTTGCCGCGCTCGTCTTCTTTATAGATGACCTCCGCTTTGCTGACCGCAAACTCGTATCCTTCCCGCCGCATATTTTCAATCAGGACGGAAAGATGAAGTTCGCCTCTGCCCGAAACTTTAAAGCAGTCCATGTCTTCGGTTTCCTCAACCCGCAGACTGACGTCCGTATTTAATTCCCGAAAGAGCCTTTCCCGCAAATGCCTTGAGGTCACAAATTTTCCCTCCTGTCCTGCAAGCGGGCTGTCATTCACCATAAAATTCATGGAAATCGTCGGATCGGAAATCTTCTGAAACGGTATCGGCTGCGGATTTTCCACAGAACAGATTGTATCGCCGATATGCACATCTGCAATGCCGGAGATTGCCACAATCGAGCCGACCGTCGCCTCGCTGACCTCCACTTTATTTAATCCGTCAAATTCATACAGTTTGCTGATTTTGACCTTTTTCATTTTTTCAGGCTCGTGATAATTTACCATGACCACTTCCTGATTGACCTTGAGCGTGCCGTTGTCAATTTTTCCTACGCCGATGCGCCCCACATATTCATTGTAATCAATGGTGCTGATAAGCGCTTGGACATCTGCGTTTGGATCTCCCTCCGGCGCCGGAATATAGTCAATAATCGTCTCAAACAAATCTTTCATGTCTGTCT
>CANRMF010000050.1 GCA_947631665.1 uncultured Lachnospiraceae bacterium
AATTCCACCTTGTGGAATTTAATCCTACAAGATGGAATTTAATCTTACAAAGTGGAATTTACTTTTACAAGTGACTACTTTTTTATGGCGTGTTCTGTCCTGCGCTGATACAGAGAACATAGACGTTCGCAATCCCCGCCTTCTTCAAAGTCCGGCTGCATGCGTCTACCGTACTTCCGGTCGTGTAAATATCGTCTACCAGCAGTACTGTTTTCAGGTTTCCGATATGCTTCGTCCGGACTGTAAATGCGTCCTTTAAATTCTGGAACCGCATTTCATGATCCGATTCTTTCTGTGGAACAGTCTTTTTTATGCGGACAAGCAGTTTTTCCAAAACCGGTATTCCCGTATAACGCGACAGGGCTTTGGCAAACGCCTGCGCCTGATTGTATCCCCTGCGCCGCTCTTTCGTTTTATGAAGCGGTACGGGAATGATTGCCTCGATTTTCCAGTTTTTTAAGACATCGTGGTACCGGTGTGCCGCCGCAAATCCATAAAAATCGGCATACTCCCTCGTATTCTGATATTTAAAGCGTTGCAGGGATTTCCTGATACTGCCCTGATATGTAAATACTGCAGCGCCTCTGTTAAAATAATGCGCGTAAGCCGTACAATCCCTACAATAAAGCAGTCCCGTATCCGGCAATGCTTTCCCGCATTTCTGGCACTTCGGCTCACAAATCCATGTCAGTTTTTTGCCGCACTCCCTGCATATCCTGTTCTGTCCGGACAGTACTCTTTCGCAAATCGGACAGGTTTTCGGAAAAAAGGCACTGATTATGCGCTCTCTCACACTCATTTTCAAATCCCCCTGAAACTGTATTTTAATAATTTCTCAACTGCCACTCCAGACCGGAATAGCGCTTATGCTGGTCTTCATTTGCCACCATCGCATAAAACATTTCTTTACGCCCGACAATGCAGACACATTTTCTCGCTCTGGTAACTCCGGTGTACAGCAGATTTCTCGTCATAAGCATAGATGCGCCGGACACCAGCGGAATTACCACTGCCGGATACTCGCTTCCCTGCGACTTATGTATTGTAATCGCGTAGGCAAGCTCCAACTCCTCTGCCTGCTTTGCGTCGTAGGTTACATAGCGGTCGTCGTCAAACCGCACCTCCATCAGATTGGTTTCATTGTTAATCCGCGTAATAATACCGACGTCTCCGTTAAAAACTCCTGTGCCGGAATCAATAAAAACTCCGTTTCCGGCGCGCTGTTCCCAATCCAACTGATAATTGTTTTTTATCTGCATGACCTTATCTCCCTCGCGAAAGGTAACGCCGGCAATTTCTTTTTCCTTCTTCTGTGAAGAAGGCGGATTTAAGTACTGCTGCAAATATGGATTTAACAAATTGACGCCCAAAATTCCGTTGCGCATCGGCGTCAAGACCTGTATCTCCATTGCCCCCGCCTGCACATATTCGGGCAGTTTGCTCAAAAGCAGACCAACGGTGGCATTCTGCGCAGACTGCGCGTTTTCCCGTTCAATATAAAGAAAATCCTTAAACTGATTGTCCAGTTCTACTTTTTCTCCGGCGTTGATTTTATGGGCGTTCATGACAATCCCGCTCTCGCCCGCCTGCCGGAATACTTTTGTCAGCCGCACGACGCTGAAACATTCCGATGCAATCATGTCCTTGAGTACATTTCCCGGCCCGACGCTCGCAAGCTGGTTGACGTCCCCGACAAAAACTACCCGCGTGCCGATCTCAACCGCGCGCAGCAGCGCGTGCATCAGAAACGTGTCTACCATAGACATTTCATCAACGATAATAACGTCCGTTTCCAACGGGTTCATCTCATTTCTGCCGAATTTTGCCTCAGAACGGTCGTCGTCTACACTCCCCGAAATCTCCAGCATACGGTGAATGGTTTTCGCCTCGTGTCCCGTTGCTTCCGCCATTCTTTTGGAAGCCCTTCCGGTAGGCGCCGCCAGACTGACGCTCAACCCGTCCGCCTCAAACATTCGGATAATCGTGTTGATGGTCGTCGTCTTTCCGGTTCCGGGCCCTCCCGTAATAATGGAAACTCCATGATTCTGCGTTTCTATGACCGCCTGCTTCTGCATCTTATCCAAATGAATTCCTGTGATTTTTTCAATCGTTTCCAGCTTCACCCCGATAATGTATTCGTCCTCCGGCGTGGATATATTGAGTTCCAGCAGCATTCTGGCAATATTTAATTCCGTATAATAATAAGAAGAAAGAAAAACCGCCTCCTGCCCGTCAATCTCTTTGGCAATCAGTTTCTTTTCCAACAAAAGCTCGGTGTAGCATTGGTCGAGAAAGTCCATATTGTAAGTACCGTCGGGGTTCAAATACTGATCCCGAAGCCCCAGCAGTTCTATCGCACGCCCGACCAGTTTATCCTTCGGCAGATAAGTATGCCCCGACGTCGATACGTCGGTCAGCGCATAGCACATACCGCTTTTTATGCGGATATCCGCGTCCACTGCAACGCCCGCGCGCCGCGCAATTTCATCGGCCGTCTTAAATCCGATACCGGTGACGTCGTCCGCCAGACGGTAAGGATTTTTTTGGATAATCTCATAAATTTTTTCCCCGTAAATCTGATAGAGTTTAGAACTCAGCGCAGGCGTAATATTATATCCCTGAAGAAAAATCATTGCGTCGCGCATATCCTTTTTCTCCTCGACCTGCTGACAGATATCCATTGCCTTATGTACCGTAATGCCGCGAATATCCGCCAAAAGTTCCGGTTCCTCCTCGATTACCCGCAGGGTGTCCTCGCCAAAGCGGTCGACAATCCTGTCTGCAAGCACCGCGCCAATCCCTTTGATCGAACCGGAGCCGAGATATTTGCGGATTGAGCGTTCGTCAGACGCGGGAACAATCCGATATGCCGATACCTTAATCTGCTTTCCGTAGATATCGTGAAAAACTTCCTCGCCGTCAATCTCAAGGTATTCGCCCTGCCCAATGTAGCCGAATACTCCGGTACATGTAATATTCTTTTTTCCACTGGATAACGTCAATACCGTAAATCCGTTATCCTCATTCCTGAAAGTAATATTTTCTACATAACCACTGACTGTTTTCATATTGTTCCTTTATTATTCAACCACTTTTCCTTTGCCATTCATGGGAAACGCCACTGATTTCCGTCCGGTCTATGCTTTTTATAAACTCACTTTTCCTTCGCCGTTCATGGAAAACGCCGCTGCCGAAATCAGGGCGCGTATCGTTTCCATATGTAAAAGAGTGCCGGCCCGCTTGGGGGCTGCACTCCGTTTTTACGAGTCCTTATTACCGTTTAATTCTTTTCCCTGTTCTGCTCGTCAATCATGTCAATATACTGGCCTGTCCCAATCGCAACTGCTGTCATCGGATCCTCCGCCGTCATCGTATTGATACCGGTTTTGGACTCTATCAGCTCGTCCAGTCCGCGCAGCAGGCAGCCTCCACCGGTAAGCACGATGCCTCTCACCGCTATATCCGCTGCAAGCTCAGGTGGTGTCTGTTCCAGAACTCTGTGAATGGACTCGACAATACTGCCGGTCGCGTCCCTCAGCGCCTCCTCCGTCTCGTCAGAGGTCACCTCCACAGTCTTTGGAAGTCCCGTCACCAGATTTCGTCCGCGTACTTCCATCGTCTCTGTCTCCGCCTTTTGATAACATGTCCCAATACCGATTTTAATTTCCTCAGCAGTCCGCTCGCCAATCAGCAGATTATGCTTTTTTCTCATATGACGGATAATCGCTTCGTCAAAATCATCTCCCGCAATCTTTACGGAGGTGCTGACAACCGTACCTCCAAGCGAAATCACTGCGATATCTGTCGTTCCGCCGCCAATGTCAACAATCATATTGCCGCATGGTTTTTTGACTTCAATGCCGGAGCCGATTGCCGCTGCCAAAGGCTCCTCGACCGTATATACCTGTCGGGCACCCGCCTGATAACAGGCGTCTTCGACCGCTTTTTTTTCGACTTCGGTCGCCTCGCTCGGAATACAGATACAGATGCGCGGTTTTTTATAGGAACGTTTTCCAATCGACTTCTGAATAAAATAGCGGATCATCTGCTCTGTAATGGAGTAGTTGGAAATAACGCCCTGTTTCATCGGGCGAACCGCCAGAATGTTTCCCGGCGTCCTTCCAATCATCAGTCGGGCTTCCTCACCCACTGCCTTTATCTTTTCCGTATCCCTGTCCACAGCGACAACGGAGGGTTCCTTTAATACAACCCCTTTTCCTTTTATATATACTAAAACGCTTGCAGTACCTAAATCTATTCCAATATCTGTATTAAACATACATTACTCCTTTATGCTCACCCATTTATCTGAGACGTGTGTTATTATCATATCCATACCACTTTAAAGTATAACAATTTTTTGCAATTCTGTACATTGTTTATTTGCAAAAAACCTGTTTTTCTAAAAATTCATCTTTTTTCTACATTTTTACAAATTGTTTACAATTTATTCATTATTTATTCATACACTTATTTTATATTGTTATTGTACTATTCAGTAGTACATATCAAATTGGATACGTCATACCCTATTGGCGTATTTTAAGTTTTTCATACTCAACCTAGAGGGTGAAATTCCCTCTAGGTCCCCCGTTCATTTTGCCTTGCTATTTGATAGCAAGGCTTTTTTTCGTTTTGTCGCCATGCCACCGCGAATATGTCTTTCCGATTTATTTTTATTCAGCACTTTACGCACCGCAAGAGCCAGTCCTCTGTCAATTCCCCAAATTCTCTGGGACACGTCTTTGTGGACTGTGCTTTTACTCGTTCCCATTTTTTTTGCGCACTCTCTTACGGTACAATTATGCTCCACAATGTAGCGCGCGTTTTCTAAAACCCTGCTTTCAATATATGTTTTCAAAAATTCCCCTGAACTCAATCTCGTTATTTTATTGTATGTATATTTCAGGGTTCTTATTACCTGTAAAGTAAGATATGCCGCGACTTGTTTTTTTTCGCGGCATATCATATCTCTGATATTTTATCTCTCATAAATTTCCAATTTATCCGGATACCGGTTTTTCAAAAGTTCCAGACTTAAATTGCGGTAAGTTTCAAGTGTTTCCGGTTGAAAGTTTTTCTGCATGATTTTAGAAGTCATCTCCTCCGGATCGAACAGCAGTCCCGATTGGAAATCTTCTCTCATCTGCTTTGGGCTGCGGTCTATAAAACAAATCCGATGCGCCTTTTCCAGAAAGATATCCGGTATGGTCGTCCGAATTCCGATTCCTGAAATTTTTTTAAATTGCGGGTTCATCTGTTCAAAACGCTTGAGGTTTGCCGAAGTGTAGACGTCAATTCCATGCTCCAACAGTATCTCAATATCCTCGTAGACAAAACTTTTTTTGTCCCTGTTTTTTCCGCGCATACCGAGCTCGTCCATCACCACAAGGTCAGGACGCAGCTCCAGTATTTTTTTCAGCGAATATTTTTTATGAAAATGTCTGCGGACATGATGGTCTTTTAAAATCTCGTCGATATCCCTGTGGTCGGAATTTAAAAAACCGATTATGATTTTTTTCCCTTTTGCTTTTTGCTGCGCCGCCCGCTCGACCATCAGATAACTTTTCCCCGCTCCGGGAGCGTAACTTGTAAAGAGATAAAGTTTTCCTTTATTGATATTGCTCATTCAGACGTTCAATCTCCCTTTTAAACTGTGTAATGACCGGCTCCGGCCCGAGAATTTTCACTCCGTCTCCCAGCCCGATAATCCAGCCGAAAAACATATTGCTGATGTTTACCCTGACATTGATGACAAAATACCCGTCGTCTTCCGGAATAATCATGACGTCACTGCCGAACCGATCCATCACAACGCCAATCATTTTATTTTGAAAGCGCAGTCTGACCGTCTGCTCTGTTCCGGTAAACATATGAAATACTTTCTTTGCGTAGACCGCCATGTCAAACTGCTCAAATTCAGTTTTTCCATCTCTCGGAACGCCCGTCGCTTGGATTTTTCTCATCTTATCCACGCGGTAATGCTTAATCAGTCCGCTGGCTGTTTCATAAGCGACCATATAATAGTTTTCATCGTCCCACATCAGCGCCCATGGACTGATATTTTCTTTGCGGCCGTTTTCGCGCAGTTCCATTTTCTTTTTCAGCGTCCAGTCATAATAGTCAAACGTAATCCGGCTGTTTTGGTTGATTGCCTGATTGATTTCGTCAATGCTGTAATAAACGCTTTCATAATTTGTCTTAATACGGTTCGCGACATAAACCTGACGCTGCAGTTGCGCCGCCTGATATCGGCTCGCCTGCGCCTCTATTTTCTTTATGAGTTCATTCGACTTTTTTTCGGAAATAAATTTCGACGCCTGTACCGCATCGACCAACAGTTTTAATTCCGGCAGTTCAAAATCCCGATTTACAAGCGAATAATAGCATTTTCCCTTTTCCTTATAACTCTCAATCTCATAACCGTATCCGCTAAGAAGCGTAATGTCGGAATAGATTGCTTTCCGTTCCGCGCGGATATCCCGTTTTTGCAGCTGCGCGATAATCTCCGCCATTGTAATTCCATGTTCTTCATCGGTGCACTCTTTAAAAATTTCCACAAGCGCCAGTAATTTTAACTTCTGTTTCTCTGATTTTGCCATAGTCCGTCTCCTTTTAATAAGTACGAATCGTGTCGGTTTCTTCCTCACCTGTATTTTCAATGGATTGAATGACTACATAGTAGGAATAGTTTTCATTGACCTGTATCCGGATACGGTCGCCCGCTTTATGCCCCATGAGCGCACGTCCGATAGGGGACTCGTTTGTAATCCGCCCGCTGACGGTATCTCCGCGCATTGTGCTGACAATTTTAAAGGTTTCCGTTTCGTCGTCCTCCTCAAAGTAAACCTGTACCGTTTTGTTCAGTCCGACCTCGTCCTCCGCAGATTCATCGGTAATAATGGTCGCGGTTTTCAGAATACGCTCCAGATACCGGATCCGCGCGTCATTTTGATTTTTTTCTTTTTTCGCCGCTTTATACTCAAAATTCTCACTCAAATCGCCCTGTGCGCGCGCTTCCTTGACGTCCTCCAAAATTCTCGGACGAAGCACAAGCTTCCGGTGTTCGATTTCCTCCGTTATTTTGTCCACATCACTCTGTGTTAATCTCATACCCGTTCTCCTTTATTTTTTTATTTGAGATTTCCGCCACGTTCAAATGTACAAACTACCTCAATCAAGTATACAAAAATCCAGCACAGGATATGCACTGGATTTTCATTTGCCTTCATGTTTTTGCAGCAGTTTAATAGCGTTCTGACAAATCTTTGTATTCGTTGTAATCGCATACGCTGACATACGCAGGACGCATAATCTTGTCTGCGTTAATCAACTCCTCTAAACGGTGCGCGCTCCAGCCGACAATTCTTGCAATGGCAAACATCGGCGTGTAGAGTTCCTCCGGAATATCCAGCATACTGTAAACCAGACCGCTGTAAAAATCGACATTGGCGCTGACGCCTTTGTAAATGTGACGTTCCTCAGCAATCACCTCCGGCGCGAGCCGTTCAATCATGCTGTACAGCGCAAAATCTTTTTCCCGATGTTTTTCTTTTGCAAGCTGCTCAACAAATTCTTTGAAAATTTCCGCTCTCGGATCAGAAATCGAATACACTGCATGTCCCATTCCGTAAATCAATCCCTGTCTGTTGAAAGCCTGCTTATTTAAAATTTTGCGGAGGTATTCTTTGACCTCGTTTTCATCTGTGATATTTTTTACATGCTTTTTGATGTCGGCAAACATCTTTACGACCATAATATTGGCGCCGCCATGTCGCGGGCCCTTCAGAGAGGACAGCGCTGCCGCCACTGTGGAATAAGTGTCGGAGCCGGAAGACGTCACAACTCTCGTCGTAAAGGTGGAGTTGTTTCCTCCGCCATGTTCCATATGTAATACCAGTGCAATATCAAGCACTTTCGCCTCAAGTTTTGTATATTTTTTATCCGGACGTAACATTCTGAGGAAGTTTTCACTGGCGGAGAGTTCCGGCAGCGGTCTGTGGATATAAAAACTCTTTCCTTTGATATAATGATTGTAAGCATGATAGCCGTATACGGACAACATTGGGAAAATGCTAATCAGTCTGATGGACTGTTTAATCACATTTTCAATGGAGGTGTCCATTAAATCTTTATCGTAAGACGCCAGCGTCAGAACGCTTCTGGTGAGGGAGTTCATAATGTCCTCCGTCGGCGCTTTCATGACAACGTCCCGCACAAAGTTCTTTGGCAGTTTTCTGCAGGTCGCCATAAGTTCCTCAAATTCCGTCAGTTTATCATTTGTAGGGAGTTCTCCGAAAAGCAGTAAATAAGCAACTTCTTCAAAACCGAACCGGCCGCTCTCGCGAAATCCCTGCACTAAGTCTATGATATTGTAGCCGCGGTAATAGAGTTCTCCTCTGCATGGAACGGTTTTCCCGTCTACCATTTTCGTGGATTCCACTCTGGAGATATTGGTAATGCCGGTCAGCACGCCTTTTCCGTTAATATCCCTGAGTCCGCGCTTTACGCCGTATTCCGTAAAAAGCTTCTGCTCAATTTCCCCATGCTTTTCGCACAACTGAGAATAATTTTTTATGATTTCTGTAAGTTCATTTTTCGTATATGTCATAATAACCCCTCTTTCTTTCTTAATACACAAACCGAACCGCATTGGAAACAACATGGAAGCTGATTGTCTCCGCGCCTTTTTCTTCCTCTCCGTCTAAAGACCATTCAAGTTTTGCGCAGCCTGTGATTTTTGCCTCATTGATCTGTTTCAGAGTGATTTTTCCTGTAAAATCCTGCCTGAAAATCTGCCCCACCAGCCGGAAAAATTCGACTGGATTTTTTGGAAACGGGACAAGCAGTAATTCAAAAACGCCGTCGTTAAAATTGACGAGTTCCTCATCAAGCTTCATAATGCCGCCGACCTTCGTCGCGTTATTGATAGCGGCAAAAATGTACTGTCCCTCAATCGTCTCTGCGCCCATGTCAATGTTCAGATTCATTTTCTGTATGTGGAAAAGTTCTCTGATTCCTGACAGAATGTAGGCGGCATGTCCCAGACGGTTTTTCAATTTCTGCGGCGTCATATAAGAAGTCTTTGCGAAAATTCCCGCCGCCGCAGTGTATACAAAATATCTTCCGTTAAAACACCCCATATCGAGCAGTCTCGGCTCGTGGGAAACAATAAACTCCGCCTGTTTTAACGGATCGCTTTTCAGTCCCAGACTGAAGGCAAAATCATTTGTGGAGCCCGCCGGAATATATCCAAGCGGCGTCTTGGAGCGTACCTCAAGCATTCCCTCAATCACTTCGTTTAAGGTGCCGTCTCCGCCCATACAGACCATCAGGTCTACGCGGTTACTGTATTTTTTTGCAAACAGTGTCCCGTCTGCTCTTTTTCTTGTGTAAATTGTACCAACCTCATATCCGGCATTTTCAAAAACGCCGATAATCTCTCCGGTGCAGTCTTTCTTTTTCTTTCCGGCTTTCGGGTTGATAATAAACAATAGTTTTTTCATGTCGGTTCTCCTTCGTATTCCGGTTACCGAATCTGTCCTGTTCCGTAAATTTTATACTTAAAGGACTGGAGCTCCGGTAAGCCGATAGGCCCTCTCGCGTGAAGTTTTTGTGTGGAAATACCGATTTCCGCGCCAAACCCGAATTCGCCTCCATCGGTAAAGCGGGTGCTGGCGTTGACATAAACCGCCGCAGAATCGACTGCATTCATAAACTGCTCTGCGGTTTCCATGTTTTCCGTCACAATACATTCGCTGTGTCCGGTGCTGTACCGGTAAATATGCCCGATTGCCTCCTGCAGTGACCCGACAATTTTGACGGACATTTTATAATCGAGATATTCCTTAGCCCAATCGTCTTCGGTGGCGCTTTCAATCGTTTCATCAAGCGCTCTCGAAGGTTCGTCCCCTACCAGAACAACCTGTTTTTCGTCCAGTTTTTTCCTGATGGCAGGAAGGACTTGTGGCGCAATATCTCTGTGAATCAGCAGTGATTCTGCCGCATTGCATACTGACGGGCGGGACGTTTTGGCGTTAAAGACAATCTGCACTGCCTTATCGCAGTCCGCCTCTTTGTCAATATAGATATGGCAGTTTCCAACACCGGTTTCGATGACCGGCACTGTTGCGTTTTTTACGACTGCCTGAATCAGTCCTGCGCCGCCGCGTGGTATCAGCACGTCAACATATTGGTTCATGGTCATCAGTTCCGTCGCGCTTTCTCTGGAGGTGTCCTCAACAAGCGAAATGACGTCCTGCGGCATTCCTGCGCGGCTTACTGCATCTCTCATCACCTGCGCAATCACCGTATTGGAGTGAATGGCTTCCTTTCCACCCCGCAGAATAACGGTATTGCCGGATTTCAGACAGAGCGCCGCCGCATCAGAGGTTACATTCGGACGCGCCTCAAAAATCACTGCGATTACGCCGAGCGGCGTAGAAACCTTTTGGATTTTTAATCCGTTCGGCCGCCTGATTTCTTTTAACACTTTTCCAACCGGATCGTCGAGCGCGACAATATCCATGACTCCTTTTGCCATGCCCTCAATGCGCTCATCATCTAACTTCAGCCGGTCTGCAATCGATTGCGGCATTCCGTTTTTTTCTCCATTTTCAAGGTCGATTTTGTTTGCCGCAATGATTTCTCCGGCATGGTCACGCAATGCCTGCGCAATTTCTTTTAACGCCTTATTTTTATCTTCTGTGGAAGCAGTCATCAGATACCGCTCCGCCTGTTTTGCATTTTTTCCTAACTGTTGTAACATTGTGTTCTCCCGCCCGCAAACAGACCATACGCTCTCGCGCGGTATCAAATCTGCTTTGCCGGCTCATATTTTATTCTGATTTCTTACCTACAAAAAAGGTTCCTATCTGGTGCCCGTCGAGCGCCTTATAAATATTTTCCGGGTTTTCCCCATGCATGACAATCGTAGGAATTCCTGCCATAGACGCGTTCTGCGCCGCCTGAATTTTTGTCGCCATGCCGCCGGTGCCGAGTGTAGAACCCCTGCCGCCCGCAATCTCATAAAGCTCGTCTGTGATTTCCTCGACTACGGGAATGATGCGGGCGTATTCGTTTTCTTTCGGATTGCTGTCGTAAAGCCCGTCAATATCTGTCAGAATAATCAATGCGTCCGCCCCTATTAGTTTTGCCACAATCGCGGATAAATTGTCGTTGTCGCCATACACGATTTCGTCTATCGCAATGGAGTCGTTTTCGTTAATAACCGGAATTGCGCCAAACTCAAAATTTTTTTCAAACGCATTGATGATATTTTTGCGGCACTCCTCGTTGTCAACATCACGCTTTGTCAGCAAGAACTGACCGACCACATGACCATACTCGCCAAACATTTTATCGTACATAAACATCAGCTCGCATTGCCCGACCGTAGCTGCCGCCTGCTTTCCTGCAGTATCCGTAGGTTTCTCTGCAAGTCCCAGCTTGCCGACGCCGACGCCGATTGCGCCGGAAGTCACGAGCGCCACTTCAAGACCGGAATTGACAAGATCAGAAATCACCGTAACAAGTTTTTTCATCTGCCGGATATTTGCTTTCCCGGTAGGATACGCCAGCGTGGAAGTGCCGACCTTGATTACTATTCTTTTTACGTCCTTTAATACAGCCATGACTTCTTACCTTACTCTCACTCTTTTGCTTCTTTTTTCTGTGAACTGCCCTGTTCTGTCAATTTTGCATATAAAACCACTTCTTATATCATACGGCTAAAATGCTTTTTTGTAAAGAAAAAGAGCATTTCGGGCGGGATTATATAAATGTCAAGTTTAATTCAACAATTTTTTTAAAAAATTTAAAAAATAAGATTTTCAGTATCATTTTAGACAAAAAATCGTAAATTTTTCCAAAATGAAAAAAGCTGATTTTTAAAAAATTGTAGCACAAAAAGACTATCAGAGATAGCCTTTTTAAAAATATGCAGTTGTCCGGGCTCTACATAGCCGCCCTCCGAGGAAATTCTTGTAGAACCATATATTTAGCTGATTTTCCTCTGAACATTCGCCGAGGATAATCGTTCATCCAATTCTGAATCTTTGTAATTTCTGCCTGTGTGATTCCATCAAAGTTGGTTCCCTTTGGACACCAACGACGAATCAATCTATTCTGGTTTTCGTTGCTGCCCCTTTCGCAGCTACGATAAGCATGACAATAATATACTTTTGTTCTAGGTATAGTTTTGTTCCTTCTACTACGTTCCATACCTTTCCAATCGGAAAATTCCGTCCCATTGTCAACGGTAATAGTTTTAAAAATCCGACGAAATTCTTTTTCTCCGATTTTTCTCTCTATTTTATCTAGTGTTCTAACAACCTCTGAGGCTGTATGATCATTTACAAGCATAACAATTTCGTCTCTGGTTTTGCGTTCGGTCAGAACCAACAGCGCCTTTTTCCCCTTGCCCTGCGGCCCAACGACCGAATCCATTTCCCAATGGCCAATCTCTTTTCTTGTTTCGATTTCCTCCGGTCGTTCATCAATGCTGGTTCCTTTAGATAGCCTTTTTTGAACCTGCTGTTTTTTACGCTTTTTTCCTTTTTTATGGTATGGGCAATCTGCAATTGTCAAATTTAGAAATATCCCACCTCTGATGTAATTATAAAAAGTAGAGAGCGAAATCTCCGTATTAAATTGGAGATTATTTTCTTTGATATAGAATAGGACTGCTTCAGGGGAATAATGATCGTCAATAATCTTCTTCTCTGCAAATTTAATAAATTTGAGGTCATTCCCTATTTTAAGATCACGACCACAGTTTTTCTTCGCTTCATCATGTTTTATTTGACCTAAATCTGCAGAATATATCACCTCATCTTTCCAATTTTTAGAATTAAGTCTTGTAGTCTTACCGTTTTTTAATTCCCGATAAATTGTTGTATGATGTCTACCTAATTGCAGTGCAATCTGCCGACCATTAAAACCAGCTTCATATAGTGCCTCAATTTTCATTCGTTCATATCTTGTTATCTGATTATATTTTTTCCCCATGCTGATACCCCCTCTTTTGTAAACATTATTTCGACATAAACATTATAACACTACTGCTTTTTAATGCAACATATTATTTTTATATTTTTTTTTAAGCCTGCAAATAAAAAGTCAAGGCTAGATTAAAGAACATTGAAAATTTTATACAGGTTGAATTCAAGGTACAGCAAACAGACCACCACACACGTGCTGGTCAAGAAAATGTTGGTATTTAGTTAGTTGGAATCTGAAAGAGTAGATAGATATTCTTTCACACGACCATAGTAGATGCGAAGAAACTTATTCGCACCGGCAGTCATATAGACATAGTACGGCTTTCCTTGAGCACGCTTTCTGTCAATGAACTGATAAACAGCGTCATCTTGTGGATGTGTTTTTATAAGAACATCCATTATCTGAAACAATGTTTTCCTAAGAGATGATGAACCGCGTTTTGTAGTAGGTACGCTCTTTTGAGCATGTGAACCTGATTCGTTTACTCCGGGGTCTACACCGGCAAAGGCAGTAATGGCTCCTTTATGGGTAAATCTTGAGACATCTCCGATTTCAGCCATAAGCTGAGGCCCTAAAGATGGACCGACACCTGTCATACTCATAACAATGTCATATTCAGGTAACTTAGCAGCTGTTTCATTCATTAGCATACGCAACTGCGCAACTGTTTTAGAAGCTGAATCAAGTTGGTCTATTGCCTGATGAAGAATCCGTTTGGTAAGGTCATCCTTTGGAAGTACAGGAACAAGTTCCTTGGCTTTTCCATAGATTTCTTCGGCTTTTGATTTGCTGAAGTTGTACTTCTTTCGTTTACACCATTTTTGATAGTGTTCTGTAAAGGAGTTTAAAGACATTTTGCGAACACAGTCTACATGCCAGTAGGTGGAAACGAAATCTACCCATTTCTGGCTGCCGTCATCACGTGCAGGACTATCAAAGTATGTGTTAACACCGGGATAGGTTTGGTCAAGAATACCAATCAGATTGTTTTTCATAGCCGTCTTGTGTTTCATGTAGAATCCAAACTGACGATTCATGGTTTTTAATTGATTACGTATTTCATCCATAACACTATACTGTTTTAGTTCGCTCCATTTGTCAAGGGTATAACGGGCAATCTTAACAGAATCCGCTTTATCGGATTTTACTTTACGGAGAGAATTATTATCGAAATCCTTGATGAGTTTTGGATTGATGGCACTTACAAAAAGACCTGCCTGAGAAAGTTGATGGGCAAGTGGTTCATAGTAGCGACCGGTGTGTTCCATAACAACACGGGATTCACCATCTATAGACATAATT
>CANRMF010000051.1 GCA_947631665.1 uncultured Lachnospiraceae bacterium
CTGTGACCCTCTGCTTGTAAGGCAGATGCTCTCCCAGCTGAGCTAAGATCCCATACAGATTTAAACTGCCTTAATAATATATAATTTTCTTTTCTTCTTGTCAACCCCTAAATTTATTTTTGTAGTTTGATATATAATCCAATCCCAGCCGCCACACAGTTTAAATATTCTTACCCATCTGATTGAAAGCCGGTTGGTTTATTTCACTCTGACTTTTCTTACAGCAGACCATTTACTGAATTTTCTCTTTCCGGCAATTCTGATATATGCGCGTACACGTACATACAACTGCTTTTTGTTTTTTATTTTACGGCTCGCTACTGTAAATATCTTTCTGTTTTTTCTGTAAGTAATCTTTGCCAATCCCTTTTTGTTGTTCTTCGCATTCTTTTTTGTCCGATAAAACCGTATCTGATATCCGTCTGCCGCTTTAATCTTTCTTTTTAATGTAATTTCTGCCTGCTTCGCTGATTTCTTTTTGACAGCCTTTTTGACGGATACCCTGCCGGATTTTCTGAATGTGGCTAATTTCTTCCCATAATCGTCGGCTGTACTCTCCTCTGTCGCAGGCTCCTGATATGCGCCGGCTGCCGAAGTATAACTGCCCGTACCGTTCACTGCCGGAATTACCGCATGCGCATACTTATATCCTAAGGAGAAAATCAGGTTCAGCGTATTTAAGGAATAAGTACTTTCAACTCCTTCTGTCGTATAAGCTACGTTCTGATTGATTAAACGATCCAGATAGGTCTGGTCTTGATTGCTAAACGCTTCATAAGCGTCATTTGGATATAGGGTATAATATATTGCAGATGCAGAAACAAACGTTCCGAGAGGCTTCGGGTGTTTCCGGTCTGAACAGTAAAAATCCAGTTTATAAGCCGTATACAATTCATAAAATGCCTCTCCTGCCGGTGCAAGTCCGGCTCCGACGGATTTCGCGGTCTTAATATAACTTTCCGTAAAATACGGAAGCAGACTGCCCTCTCCGGTGATTGTATTCTTGGTCGGCCATGGCTCATAAAAAATAATGCGGGCGTCAGGATTGTATTGCTTAATTTTAGGAATTAACGCATCGGCGCCGGTCTGCAGTTTTTGGGCGTCAAAACCACCGACAATGTCCTGAAGAATCACAACTTCATAACCGCCTTTCCGGATAGCTGCGGATACATTGTCCGCGCCGGACTGATAAACCAGATTCTTTCCTCCGTTCGTCGCCGCGCTGCAATGGATTGTTTTGCCTTTTCTTGCAGCAATTCCCTCCACCACCTTGCAGAGCGTATTATAATATGTCATGGAATTTCCGATAAACAATATATCGCTCTCTACTGTTGTTTCGCCGGTTGATTCCGCTATCTGACCGGAAGTCTGAACGTTTTCTTCAGCGCCGCTCATATTTTCCGCGCTGATACTTTCAAGAGTAATTGCCATAACCATGACGGCAGCAAATAAAAAACTAAATATCCTTTTCATTGTTTTCTCCTAAATACCGGTTTTTGTTTCCTTACCCGTTTTTATACATCAGGGCATGGAGATATATTTTTCTATATCCCCATGCCCGCTGATTTTTGTTACCAGAAAGTTACCTGACTTTTACTTTAATTACGGCAGACCATTTTCCATAAGATTTTCTGCCTCCGGCTGTTGTATATGCCCGTACACGCATAAATAAAGTGTTCTTATTCTTTATTTTTTTGCTTGTTACAGTAAAGGTCTTTTTGTTTTTCTTATAAAGAACCTTCGCAACTGCTTTTTTATTTTTTTTGGCGTTTTTCTTTTTGGTGAAGAACCGCACCTGATATCCGTCTGCATATTTTGTTTTTTTCTTTAATGTAATCTTAATTTTCTTTGCAGACTTTTTCTTAACGGTCTTTTTGACCTTCGTCTTTCCAACGCTGACCACCTTATTTCCATCGGTGCCTCCGGTTGTCGTCGGCGCCTGCGTAGTCTCCTGTGCGCTTCCTGTCGTTTCCTTGCTCTGCCCTTGTGTCGGGGTCTGTGCGCTTCCTGTCGTTTCCTTGCTCTGTCCTTGTGTCGGTGTCTGTGTATTTTCCGTTGTTTCCTTGCTCTGTCCTTCTGTCGGTGCCGGCGTTACCTTCTCTGTCGTGTTGGCTTCATTGTTCACCGTTACCGTAACAGATTCAGACTCCACACCATCAAAATCCACTGCGCGGATTTCCACAGTGTAACTTCCGGCTTCGGTCAGAAATTCCTGTAAGTCAATGCTTCCCGTCACAACCGTTGCTACTTTGTTTCCATTGACATAGACATTATAACCTGCGATATCTCCTCCGGTTTCCCATGTGACCACCGTTCCCGATACCGTCACGCCGTCCGGTTTTTCCGGCGGATTTGGAAGTTCTGTATCAGGATTCTTTGTTGTCGTTTCTTTAGAACTTTCTGTCTCAAGAGGTTTTGTCACAGTTTCCTTCGGGCTTTCTGTTTCTTCCGGTTTTGTCGTCGTCTCTTTCGGACTTTCGGTTTCTTCCGGTGTCGTTGTTTCCGTTCCAACATTCTGCGCCCCAAGTACCGCAATTTCAAAAATACTGGTTCCATAATTTTTTGCATTTGCGCTTAACTCTGTCGGCACAACTTTCACATACCTTGCAGCAGTCGGCGCAATTTTCGTAATGACAATCGGATTATTTCCTGATACCGTTCCCGATGCTGCCGGAGTATCTCCATACACTCCGTCCTCTCCTGCGAGATAAATATTATAGGCAGTCGCATAGGAATTTTCCCATGCAATGATGATGACTCCGATATTTTGTGCGCTTCCCAAATCGACGCCGAAATACTCTGCCAGAGGATTATCGTCCGGATTTTCTGCAGGATTTGCCTGCCACTTTGAAGCTAGATTTCCGTCCGTAATAGGTGTTCCGTCGTTTGAGCTTACAAACGCCGTCTTCCCTTTTGCAAGATTTTCCTCTGTTCCGATTTTTGCAACCAGCGCCGCGTCTTCTTTTTCCTGCGCGCTCAATGCCGGAGCTTCGACGTTCAATGTTCCTCTTGCGACAACTTTTCCCTCTGCGTCATATCCGACTACGGTAAACAGCGCGGTCTCTCCTGCCGGAACTTTTACATGATCCACACTTGTCTGCGCTTCTCTTTCAAATGGATAATTGTTGTGGTATGCCCTTGCAACCACGCCGTCCTCCTCTGTTCCCACAAAGGTCGTATAGGTTGCGGCTTTTGTACTCTTATCCCATGAAAAACTGACGGAACGGGATATCACATCTCCTGCGATTGATGTAATTGACGGCTCACGAAATCTGATAGCCTCCACTGTGCTGTCGCCTGTCGGTGTCTCCTGTGGATTATCTGTTTTTGCCGTCGTTGTTTCCTGTACTCCATGCTTATTCCAGATACCCATTTCAAAGAACGAATATCCATATCCGGTTCCCCGTTTTGTACCGTACATTCTGACATAACGCGCATGATACGTCTGACCTAACGGAATCTGCACCGTTTCATTGGTAGTTGCCGTAACATAGGCAATCGTCTGCCATGTGTCGGCATTGTCGGAAATCTGAATATAATATTTTGAAGCATAAGCGCCTTCCCAGATAAATCCAACCGTATCAAAATCTTTCGCATCGCCTAAATCCACATAGAACCATTGCGGGTCGCTTCTGTCAGATTCCCAACGGTCTGCCGTATTTCCATTGACTCCCAGCGCCGCATTTCCGGAGGACGCATAGGCCTTCCGGCTGACTGCCATATTTCCTCCATCAGCACTAAACAGTTCTTTCTCAACCGTTTCTCCTTTCACCGGCGCAAGTCCCTGCGGATTTACCTCCTCGTCCAAATCGACATATCCTCCTGCAACGGAAGTATATTTTTCCGTACCGCTGACTGCCGGAATCACTGCATGAGCATACTGATAACCTAATGAGAAAATCAGATTCAGTGTGTCAAGCGCGTAGGTATCCTGTTTTCCTTCCTCAGTAAACGCTACGTTCGTATTGATCAATTGATCCAGATATTGCTGGTCGTCTTTTGTAAACGCCTGATATTCTTCCTGCGGATACAGCGCATGATAAATCGTCGAAGCCGAAGTAAACGTACCAAGCGGCTGCGGGTGTTTATTGTCGTCGCAGTAAAAATCTAAATTGTGCTCTGTATAAAGCTGATAAAACGCTTCTCCTGCAGGCGCCAGTTCCGCGTCCACAGATTTCGCAGTTTTAATATAACTGTGTGTAAAGTAAGGTAACAGACTTTCGCTGCCTGAAATCGTATCTTTGGTCGGCCATGGCTCATAAAACAAAATCTGAGCGTCCGGATTGTACTGTCTGATTTGCGCAATGACTGCTTCTGCGCCGTTTTGCAGTTTCACATCATCAAATCCGCCGACAATATCCTGCAGGACAACGGTTTCATAACCGCCCTTTCTAATCGCAGAAAGCACATTATCTGCTGTGGACTGGTATACCAGATTTTGTCCGCCATTGGTTGCGGCTGTGCAATTGATTTTTTTCCCTTTTCTTTCTGCAATTCCCTGAACGACTTTACAAAGATTATTGTAATAAGTCATGGAATTTCCGATAAATAAAATATCCTGCGTGTCCTGATCCTGATCTTGTGTCGGAGTTACAGACGGTGTAGTCGTCTGCGGAATCTCTCCCGGTGTCGGAGCCGCTACTGTTCCGCCGTCTGCCACAGAGGTGTAAGTTCCCGTTCCGCTGACTGCCGGAATGACTGCGTGCGCATACTTATATGCGTAAGAAGTAATTTTATTTAAAGTGTCCAGACTGTACGAGGTCTGCTGTCCTTCGCTCGTATATGCCACATTCCTGTTAATCAATTGATCTAAATAATCGTGGTCGCTTTCCGTATAAACCCGATACCCGTCCTCCGGAAACATCGCATAATAAATGGTCGATGCGGAGTTAAACGTGCCAAGCGGCTGCGGGTGCCTGTCGTCACTGCAGTAATATTCCAGATGGTCATTGTGGAACAAATCGTAAAAACCTTCTCCCGCCGGCGCCAGCGCAGCCCCGTAAGTTTTAGCCGCATTGATATAGCTGGAAGTAAAGTAAGACATTTTACTTTCAATCTGGCTTCGGATCGGCCATGGTTCATAGTAAACCAGCCGCGCATTCGGGCTGTACTGCCTGATAATCGGAATAATTGCTTTCGAGCCGTTCATCAGCGTGCTTTCCTGAAAATTGCTTCCGACTTTATCCTGCAGTACGACGACGTCATAGCCGCCAACCTTAATTGCATCTAAAACATTTCCGGCTGTGGACTGATACGTTAAATCCTGTCCTCCGTTCGTTGCCGCAGTCACCTTGACATTGTGTCCGTTGTATTCTGCAAGTCCCTGAAATACATTCCATGAAGTGTTGTAATACATAAAAGAATTACCGATAAAAAGGACATCGACTACGCCGTCGTCCTCACCGGATTGTCCGCCGCTTACGCTTGCGCTTCCATATACCTGAAACGAAGCGATACTGACTGTCCCCTGCGTGCTTCCGCTGCCCATACAGGATTCTTTATCAAAAACAATTTTCACGCTTCTCGCCTTATGTACCGTATCAAAGTCAATCCTGTCTCCGGTTGTGCTGACGTCTGTCGCATTTTTTCTCTGCGCTCCGGAATAAATCGTTCCATGTTCGCAGGTTCCCGCGAGCTGCCAGTCAATTTTTCCCTGATTGGCTGTGGAAACTGTCTGTGTAGAATAATAAATACTGTATTTTTTACAGTAGGAATCAGGATATGAGGCATTCCCCGAACCCTGATAGACCTGCGCATAACTGATATCGTAATCCGCTCTTAAATCGACATAAATTGCCACCTCGTCTGTGGAAGCCGTCGCGCCAAGCAGATTGTTTGCATTGCTGTAATTTTCATTGCAGACCTGAATTGATGTCAATCCATTTCCGATATAAACAAATCCCTCGCTCTTGTTATTTGCGTTGGAAGTCAGAAATGTGTAATTTTCCTTTCCGAAAACTACATTGCTCAGTTCTGCCGCATTTGTACTTTTCCTGCTGACGGTAATTCCTGAAAGCACCATACAGAAAGAAAGCGTCAATGCTAAAATACGTTTCATTTTACGTTTCATTTTACCCTCCTAAAATCTGTTTTCCCGTTTTTGATGTTTCTATAAGTTTAATATAACTTTGTTTTTATGATTTGAAAAATACAATTTAAGTTATATTTATATACCCTGAAAGTTATAAAAACAGACAAATATTGATTGATTTTCCTGATTTTTTATACTAATATGGTTATAAATATTTTTTAGGAGAAATTTAATTTATGGAATTATTACAGCTCAGATATTTTAAAGAAGCGGCAGAGACGGAAAACTTTTCAGCGGTAGCACAGAAATATATGGTGCCGCAGCCTTCCATCAGCAAGACAATCAAAAAACTTGAAACCGAACTGGGTGTCCGGCTTTTTGACAGAAATGGGAAAAAGATTTCCTTAAACGGAAACGGAAAGTATTTTTACGATAAAATCAGTACGGCGCTCAGTCATATTGACGACGGTATTCATCATTTTTCTACCGCGAAATCTACAATTGTACTCTACACGCAGGCGGGGAGCCGCTTTGTTTCCCTGCTGAGCGCAGACTATCTGACTACCCATGAAAAGGTATTCCTTTCTACGGTCAACTATTCCTCCGACCTGAAAAACAAATATGATTTTACTTTTATGCAGATTCAGGAGGATATGTCTGATTACCGGTACGAAGAACTGATGCAGGACGAAATTGTCGCTGTGGTCTCTGTCGACAACCCGCTGAGCAAACGGGAAGAAATCAGTATCCGGGAACTGAAAATGACCAAATTTGTCGGATATTACTCCTCCATGAATCTGCGCGCTTTTACTGACCGCTACTGCAGGGAACAGGGAGGATTTAATCCAATTGTGATTTTTGAAACGCACGACGGTACCGCGCTCAGGTATTTAATTGAGAAAAATCGCGGCATTGCCCTGCTTCCAAAAGCCTATTTTGAATTTCAGCCGTCGTACAAACTGAAGGCTGTTCCGTTAAAGGAAAAAACGTACCGTTCGCTCGCCCTTGCATGGGATAAAACAAAAATTTTAAACGAATATGAAAAGGAGTTTATTTCTTATACCAAAGATTGGTTTCAAAAGCTCTGACATTTCATTGTCAGTTGAATCCGCTTTTTCTCCCTGTCAACGCTCAAAACTCTGACATTTACAATATCGCCGACTGACACTACCTCGAGCGGGTGTTTGATAAACCGTCCGCTCATTTCCGAGATGTGCACCAGTCCGTCGTAATGCACGCCGATATCGACAAAGGCGCCAAAGTCAATGACATTGCGCACCGTCCCCTGCAGTTCCATTCCCTCCTTTAAATCGTCAAAATCAAGAACCGTACTTTTGAGCACCGGCTTTGGCATTTCGTCTCTCGGATCCCGCGCCGGTTTTTCGAGGTCTCCCATAATATCTCTCAATGTAATCGTATCGGTTCCAATCTCATCAGCAATCTGCCGTTCATCTTCTTTACTCAGGGAAAAACGGATTTTATTTGCAACAATATCTTTTTCGGAAAATCCATATTTTTTTAAAAGTTTTTTTGCCGGCGCATAACTTTCCGGGTGGACGCCGGTCGAATCCAATGCTTCCCCTCCGTTGCGGATTCTCAAAAAGCCCGCGCACTGCTCAAACGCCTTCGGCCCAAGTTTTGCAACCTGACGCAGTTCCTTTCGTGAGGTAAACATTCCGTTTTCTTCGCGGTAGGACACAATATTTTCCGCAAGGGTTTTATTGATGCCCGACACATAACAAAGCAACGCTGCCGACGCTGTATTCAAATCTACGCCGACACTGTTGACACAATCCTCGACCACATCAAAAAGTTCGCTTTCCAGTTTTTTCTGATTCATATCATGCTGGTATTGCCCTACGCCTAAAGCCTTCGGCTCAATCTTTACCAGTTCCGAGAGCGGATCCTGCAGTCTGCGCGCCATGGAAGCGGCGCTGCGCTGACCGACGTCAAAATTCGGAAATTCGTCGGAAGCCTGTTTACTTGCCGAATACACCGACGCACCCGCTTCATTGACAATGACATATTCGAGTTTTGTCGGACACTCCTTAATAATTTCGGCAATCACCGCTTCTGATTCCCTTGACGCTGTGCCGTTTCCAAGAGAAATCAGCGTAATCCCGTACTTTGCCACAAGCTGATGAACGGTCTTTTTTGATTCCTCTACCCTGTTCTGTGGCGCCGTCGGATAAATCACTGTTGTATCAAGCACTTTTCCGGTTTCATCGACGACTGCCAGTTTACAGCCTGTACGGAACGCCGGATCCCACCCGAGCACAACTCTGCCCGCCACCGGCGGCTGCATTAGAAGTTGTTTCAGATTTTTTGAGAATACATGAATGGCTCCGTCCTCAGCGCGCTCTGTAAGGCTGTTTCTGACTTCCCGCTCAATGGCAGGTCTCATCAGCCGGAAATATCCGTCTTCCACCGCTTCACAGAGAAGCTGCCGGAAAGAAGAATTTCCTAAAAGCACCGCATTTTCTAAAACTCTCACAATATTTTCGTCCGGCATTTCCACTGTTACTTTTAAAATTTTTTCTTTTTCTCCGCGATTGATTGCTAAAATTCTGTGACTTGGAATTTTTTTCACAGATTCCTGATAATCATAATAATTTTCATAAGGACTTTTTATTTTCTCATCTTTTGCTTTGGAGCATATCACGCCATGCTTCATTACCGTATTTCTGATGGCGTTACGGTATTCCGCATTATCGGAAACGGTCTCCGCAATAATATCCTTGGCGCCCTGAATTGCCTCGTCTGCGTCATGAACCCCTTTTTGTACATTTACAAATGCTTCCGCCTCTGTTTCCGGCGTCTTTCTGCTTTTTTGAAGCATAAAAATCATTGCCAGCGGCTCCAGCCCTTTTGCCTTTGCCTCCGTTGCCCTTGTTTTTCTTTTTGGTCTGTACGGTCTGTAAATGTCGTCCACCGCCACAATCGTCGCCGCGTCTTCTATTTTCCGTAATAAATCCGGCGTAATTTTTCCCTGCTCCTCAATGGACGCAATCACCATCTTTTTCTTTTCTTCCAGATTTCTCAGATATTTTAACCGCTCGTCCAGCGTTCTTAACTGTTCGTCATTGAGTTCTCCGGTTACCGGTTTCCGGTAGCGGGCAATAAAAGGAATGGTATTTCCCGTATCAATCAGACCGATGGCAGCCTCCGTCTGCCACTCCTTTACTCCAAGTTCCTGCGCAATCATCTGTGAAATCTTCATGGTTTCCTCCTGCATTTTCATAAATTGAACGTCCCTTCTCATAAATTCTAAGGGACAGATTATTTTTGTTTGGCGCTTTATTTTTTACAGCGGCAATGTTATACTCATCTGGTAGTTTCTCTACATATTTTGACAAAATATGCCTAAAGACGGCTTACTTTAACAATCCGTTTTACCACCGGATTATTATAACAGATTTAGGTAATCAGATTAAGGGGTTTTTATGAAACATCAAACCGGAGCCATCAGAAAACGGCTGAAAAAAGAATTAAAAAAATATCGGTACGCATGGCCTCTGCTTTACGTCTTTATTTACATGCCATGGTTTATTTTGTTAGAAAAGCATTATACGGCAGACTATGCGGGACTTCACATTATTCACCATGCCCTCGACGATATCATTCCCTTTAACGAATGGTTTATCGTCCCATATCTGCTTTGGTTTTTGTATATTCCCGCTATTTTTGTGTTTTTATATTATCATTCCAAAAATGAATTTTACCGGCTCTGCGCTTATGAATTTACCGGCATGACGATTGCGCTTTTTATCTGCACCGTTTATCCGAACGGACTGCATCTGCGCATGGAAGAAATCCACCGGCACAATATCTTTGTAAAAATGACGCAGTTTATATACACGAACGACACCCCGACCAACGTTTTTCCAAGTATTCATGTATTTGCGACGCTGGCAGCGCATCTGTGTCTGGTAAAAAGTCCCCATATGAAAAATTCAAACACCCGAAAATATATCAAAATCATTTCCGGCTTTTTAGCAGTCCTGATTTGTCTGTCCACAGTCCTGCTAAAACAACATTCTGTCATTGATCTGGCAGGCGGCGTGATTTTGGCCGTCATTTTATATTTCATAGTATTTCACTGGTGGTTTAAGAACGTGGACTTTCCTGCGCCAAAAGCCGGAGATCCGAAAAAACATCAGGTTTTGTTTTTCCTAAACAAAAGACCGCGTCAATAAATACCGGTCTGTTTCTGCCAAGCGCGCATTTTCCTTGACAGGCTTTCTGCATCAATTAAATCCGAATAATTTTTGCGAAATCTTATACCCCAATACGGAGACACTGCGTCCGACGCTTCCCGGCAGATTCATTCCAATCCCAAGGAAGGATTTTCTCACTCTCCGGTATAAATCAGGATTTTTATTTTTCAGATAATTCCACAAATCCTCTTTATCCTGCAGACGCTCTTTGGAACCTTCCCGAATGGAAAGAATGGAGCTGACGCACATCATCATATCAAAATAGTGCACCATAACTTTCCGCAGTTTTTCGCTTTTAATTTCCGCGTCGGTATAAATATCCATCATCAGTTTTGTCACGCGGTACTGCTGGTCAAGTCTCTGGATCATTACTTTTTCATTCACAGACTGGTCGTCACGTCCGATATAATATTTATATAAACAGACGTCCAGATAATAAATATTTTTCACAAAAGGAAGCGGCTGGAACACATAAATATTGTCCACATAAAAGGTATGCTTCGGCAGCACCATTCCACTTTCGCGCAGAATTTTTGTACGGTAAATAACTGAGTGCATCAGCAGATATTTTGTCAGTCCGAAATCCACCTGTTCCCATGTAATCATTTTATTCTGCGGCATACAATGCCTGTAATTCATAACCGTCTTATGACGGACTCCCTGTTTATCATACATATAGTCGGAAATAAGCATATCCAGCCCTGCGTCAGACTGCACCATATGTTCCAGCGTGTCTAAAACCTTCTGAAGCGCTTTTGTTCCGAGTCGGTCGTCACTGTCTAACACCTTAAAATACAGTCCTGTGGCGTTTTTAATTCCGGTATTGACCGCTTCTCCATGCCCACCGTTCTCCTGATGAATTACCTTAATAATATTTGGAAACCTGTTCTCATATTTTTTTGCTATCTTTAATGTATTATCTGTCGAGCCGTCATCTACAATAATGATTTCCACCCGCTCTTTTCCCGTCAATGCGCTGCGTATACTTTTTTCCATATATTCTTCAGAATTATAACATGGAATTGTAATCGTCAATAACTTCATTGGAAACCTCCTTTGGTTTTACAGTTAACTGGATTATAACGCCAAACAACGCCACAAATCCGGTCATAAAGACCGTCAGCATAAACAACACCGCAACTGTGGTGCTTTTTGGCAATTCCTGTACCGAACCCGCGTCAGAGCCCGAAACAAAATACGTAATCAGTATAGAAATCAAATTTGCCGATGCGTGAAGCAGAATCGGCGCAAGAATACTTTTGTATTTCTCATACACAAAGGCCGCAGCCAATCCTAATAAAAACGCATACGGCGCCTGAATCCAGTTTCTATGATAAATGCCGAAAAGCAGCGCCGCCAGCACAGCAGCAGCCTTTACATTGGACATTCGCCTAATTTTGCTATACACAAGCCCCCGAAAAATCAGTTCTTCAACTATCGGCGCTATGATTGCCGCCAAAATGAACTGAACCACCAAAGAGGCGCTTGAAATGATTTCGTCCATATCATCATAAGACCGAAGCATAAAATCGGGCATAAACTGCATCAGCAGGGAAACAAAATAATTGGCAGCCAGCATGGTGAAAAATCCAAAAAAGGCGATAAAACTGTATTTCAATGGATTTACCATTTCATATTTCTTTTGGATTCCCTTTAGAAAACTTTTTGTATAATCCCTGTAATACCAGAAAATAAAAATTGGAACTGCAATCATTCCCGCTATCACATTTAGATGCAGCACATAATTCATATAAATATTGCGTGCTGTCTGTTCAATCATCTGCAACGTGCTTCCCTGAAGCCTTATACTGCATACAGTGTAAATAAACAGATACCCCAGATTTACTATAACTATCTGCAACAAAAAATATACCAGCATCGGACTGATAATTCCCCAAATATTTCTGAACGTGACTTTTTCTCTCATAATCCCTCTTTCTTTCGCATGAAACTACTGTTATCGCAAAATAGATTTCAAATTCAATATTTAATATTAAGTTAGTATAACACAAAAGCCACTTGTTTTACAGCCACTTTTGTTTTATAATGTAATTTGTTCGGGGTTTTGTCAAAAATCGGTTTGCAAAATTCCGGATAATACATTTTATAAAACTTGTGAGGTACACGAAAATGAGTCAGGCAAAAGTAGATAAATATAAGAAGGAAAAATATAACCGTAAGCATAACAAGAAAAAAGGAAAAGCAAAAAAGATTTTTGCACGCGTGGCGGTCGCTTTGGTCGCGATTGCTTTTATTATTTATTTAGGCTATTCTCTGGCGGTTTCAACAGGTCTTTATACCCCGCCTACCAGTCCGGTTACAATGTCAAAAACAGAACTGGAAAGTCTCCGGCAGCAGTTAATCCAACAGAATGATCCTAATGTTCAGGGAGTTGAGACTACCGCCACCATGGACACTGCCACAGTCCCAAGCACTGAAAATACGACTGCTTCTGCTGTGGAAAATACAACGGCTGCAAAATAACCAGATTGCGAAGCTTATATTAAAAACAGAAAGAGGAAATTCAACGAATTCTTCTTTCTGTTTTTTATTTGAACCCATAAAATTTCGTACTGAACTTACAATTTTCACCGACTTGTGTGATGTTTTATGATATTTTTGCAGGTTCAGGACGAAAATAACATGGTTCAGTACAATAACGCACTTTTTTCCGTTTTTTCTGTATAATATCTTCCATAAACCGACAAAAAAACCGACAAAAACTTTTCTGACAGGAAAGTGCAATAAGTGAACCTTTCCGTCCGGGAAGTTCCGGTCTTGCGGTTTGGATTAAAAATTGGAAACGGAGGAATTATGTATGGAAAAGAATTACTTTGAAAAACC
>CANRMF010000052.1 GCA_947631665.1 uncultured Lachnospiraceae bacterium
TGAGTACCTCTTTTCTTGTTAGATTTATTATATCTTATTAGCCACTCCTGTTACAACTTTATTATATCACTTCAACTGTGATGATGGTTTCCGCCATACCAGATAAAAAATGAGGTGCCTACCAGACCTGCCGCAAAGCAGATTGTCGCAATCAGAGATGCTTTATGGATATCTTTTTCCACAAAGTTTCCTAAGAACGCCGCAGACATTCCAAGGAAAAAGATTGCAAAACTGAACGCCCATTCTACTGCTGATTTGTCCCAGTCAATATAATCGCTGATTGCCTGACTGAAAATAGACCAGCAGTAAACCGTACCGATACTGAAGTGCAGTAACAGCGCAGGAATCGCCGCGCGAACCCACTTGTTGCTTCTCCAGCCTTTTTGTGTGTTTACACTTTCACTCATAATCTTTTACTTCCTTTTTTTAGTTTACTTCTATAAACATAGAAACGAGATAATTATAACTCATTTTGAAAATGTTTCAATGCTAAAATTATACAAAGTTCGATTATTCCACGTCTGAGGTACAATGCGGACATTTCGTCGCGTCAATCGCAATTTCTGATTTGCAGTGCGGACAGATTTTTGTCGTCGGTGCTGCCTCCGGTTCATCTTTTCTCAACCGGTTCATCATCTTTACCATCATAAAAATGACAAATGCCATGATGATAAAATTAAGCAGTTCGGAAATAAATGTACCGTAATTGATATGCGCCGCATTTTCTCCCGCGCCAATCGTCAGCGCCCAACTGCTAAAATCAATACCGCCGGTGAAAATGGAAACAATCGGCATAATAATATTATCTACCAGCGATTTTACCAATCCCTGAAATGCTCCGCCAATGATAACGCCAATGGCAAGATCCATCATATTGCCTTTGATGGCAAACTCTTTAAATTCTTTTAACATCTTCGTGCTCCTTTCAAAACTATTGTACCTATTATACAATAATTTCGACAAATTTCACACCCGAAATCAGAATTTATTTTGCAAAAATATCGGCAGGCCGCCCCCGCTACACTTCTTCAATATGTTCACGTCCCATCGCAATGATCATGCGCACATGCTCGTCTGCCAGCGAGTAAAACACAGACTTTCCTTCCCGCCTGCTTTTGACAAGTTTATTCTGCTTTAAAATCCGAAGCTGATGGGAAATCGCGGACTGCGTCATATTGAGAACGCTCGCCAGATCGCATACGCAGACCTCCGCCTCAAACAGCACAAAGAGAATCCGGATTCTGGTCGAATCTCCGAATATTTTAAACAGTTCCGCCAAATCGTACAGCTCGGTTTCCTCCGGCATTGTCTCGTTGACAATCTGAATCAACTCCTCATGAATTTCCACGCTTTCACAACATTCTTCATCATGTTCTTTTTCCATATGACACCTCCGTCTGCCGTCTTTATTTTACATGAAATCCTGCAATTGGGCAAATTACCTGCGGACAAAAATAGCGCGAATGGCATTGAGCACCGCGATCACCATAACGCCGACGTCTGCAAAAATAGCGAGCCACATATCTGCCAGACCGAACGCGCCGAGTATCAGGCACAAAAACTTAATTCCAATGGCAAAATAAATATTTTCATAGACAATCCGCATACATTTGCGCGCAATCCGGATTGCAAGGCTGATTTTGTTCGGATTGTCGTCCATCAGAACGACGTCTGCGGCTTCGATTGCCGCATCAGAACCCATTGCCCCCATTGCAATGCCAATATCCGCTCTGGAAAGTACGGGCGCGTCGTTAATTCCATCACCTACAAACGCCAGCACCTCTTTTTCGGATTTTCTTTCCAACAACCGCTCTACCTGCCCGACTTTATCAGCGGGAAGCAGTTCGCTGTGTACTTCTGAAATCCCTAATTTTGACGCAACGTCCTCCGCCACGCTCCGGTTATCTCCGGTGAGCATCACCGTCTTTGCAACGCCGCACTGTTTCAGCGAAGAAACCGTCTCTTTTGCGTCCGCCTTAATCCGGTCGGAAATCAGAACAGATGCGGCATACTGTCCGTCAATCGCGAGATATACCGCCGTTCCGACACCGGTAACTTTCTCATAAAAAATCCCCAGTTTCTCCATCAGCTTTTCATTTCCGATTGCTGCGGGAACGCCGTCAATCTCCGCCATCACCCCATGTCCGGAAATTTCTTTTACTCCGCTTACGCGGGTTTCGTCCAACGGTTTCCCATAGGCTTTTTTCAGGCTTCTGCTAATAGGGTGGTCGGAATAACTCTCTATAAGCGCCGCATATTCTAAAATCTGTTCTTCGGAATACGCCCCGCCATCAAGCGGCCGCCCTGTGAAAAAATCCTTTGGAATATTTTGTGCCGGCGTGACCTGTGTCACCTCAAAAACACCCTCTGTCAGCGTGCCCGTCTTGTCAAAGACGACAATTTTTGTTTTCGCCAGCGTTTCCAGATAATTAGAACCTTTGATTAAAATTCCTTCATGACCGGCGCAGCCAATTCCTGCAAAAAAGCTCAACGGAATACTGATGACCAGCGCGCATGGGCAACTGATGACCAGAAACGTAAGCGCCCTGTAAATCCACATACCGAAATCCGGCTGCGCTCCGGCAAGCAGTCTGAAAACCGGCGGCAGCACTGCCAGCGCCAACGCTCCGAAACAGACAACCGGCGTATAGTAACGCGCAAATTTTGTAATAAATTTTTCTGTTTTTGCTTTTTTTGAACTGGAGTTTTCCACCAAATCCAAAATCTTTGCCACTGTGGAATCTTCAAACTCTTTCGTGGTTCTGATTTTCAAAAGTCCGTTTAAACTGATACAACCGCTGATAACGGAATCCCCGATGCCGACTCTTTTCGGAACACTTTCTCCGGTCAGCGCACTTGTATTGAGTGTTGTTTCTCCCTCCACGACAATTCCGTCAATCGGAATTTTTTCGCCCGGCTTCACAGTAATGACCGTCCCGATGGAAACCTCGTCCGGCGCAACCTCCTGAAGCCTGCCGTCAATTTCCACATTGGCATATTCCGGACAGATATCCATTAAATCACTGATATTTTTCCTGCTTTTCCCGACAGCGTAACTCTGAAACAGTTCGCCGGTCTGATAGAAAAGCATGACCGCAACCGCTTCCGGAAAGTCCTTTAAAAACAACGCTCCTATCGTGGCTGCCGCCATCAGAAAATTTTCGTCAAACATCTGGCGGTTTAAAATGCCCCTCAGCGCTTTCCATAAAATGTCATACCCGACAATCAGATACGGCGCTAAATACAGAATACAGGCAAGCGCTTCGCCCGCTGCTCCTTTGACGGGTACAAACCGCAGACAGACGGACACGAAAATCAGAAGCGCCGCCGCTGTAAGAATCCGCACAAGCATTTTTTTCTGCTTCTTATTCATAACTACACCTGCTTTCTAAAAGAAAATTTCACAATCGCTCTCTACTCTCTTACACGCCTTTAAAACTTCCGGCATCACGCTTTCGGGAGTGCTGCCCTCCTCAAATTCGACCTTCATCTTTAATGTCATGAAGTTTACAACAACGTCCGAAACGCCGGCAACCTTCTTTGCCGCTTCCTCCATTTTATTTGCGCAGTTCGCGCAATCTACCTCAATTTTATAAGTCTTTTTCATAAAACCTCTCCTTTAAATTATTTTATTGAACATTTGAACGATTGTTCATATGTTGTATAAAAATAATATCATGCCGTTTACTGATTGTCAACAGATAAAAGTAAGTAAACGGCATGATAGCGGTTTATGTGGGGTCGGTTTTCATGTTCCCCACTGAGCGTCTAACCGGATATGGTTCTACGACATTTGTCCAAACTACACTCTATAATTTTTTCAAATATTCTTCTACATTCAGATACATCACATCTTCCTGTGTCTCTACTCCTGTCTGAACAAGCGATGTTGTCGCACCGCGATAAATCACATACTTTCCAGTAATTGTACCGTATCTAAATTCAGTATCCTTACACTTTTGTTCATCTAACAAATGCTTACACTGCTGTGGAACAACTTCTTTACTATGTTTAATTTCATAGATTTCACAAGTCCCCTCATTCGGATTAAACACCACCATATCGAATTCACCAATCGCAAACTGTAATCGGAAAACTTCACAATTCTTTTTGGAAAGTTTTGTTTCCAAAAGAACAATATCCTCCATCATTCTGCCTTTGATTTCATCTATTATTCTTTCAGTTACTCTTTTTCGCGCTTCAAAAGATAAACCTCTGAACATATCGTCCTGCATAAGCGATTTGATAAGTGCCTCTGCTTGGGAATAACGCATACCCGGCTGAGAAAATGCCGTTCTGGATTCTCTGCGATTATAATCAGATATCCATCTGTTTTCTATTTCCACAGTCAAGTCGAGCAAATCCAAATATTCTTTTATTTCATAACGGTGTGCATCTTGAATTTCAACCTTTTGTTCTTCTTTATTTTTGATTTTCAACAAAGATTTCAGCGTTTCATTTACTTTAAGAATATCAATACGATCGAGAATATCTGTTGGTTCTTCCCTATCCTTTCGTAAATTACCTGCTGAAATTCTCAAATCATTTGATTTGAAATCTCTGGTCAACACTTCCATGGTGAATCGATGATTCATATCCTCTACAATTCTGTTAATTGCGTTTGTTAATTCGTTTTTCTCATATAAATCCCGTAAGGAACGGAAATGATCTTCATACTTATAGTTCTTCAAAGAATGCTGAATATTTCGTGCAATGGCACTATCAACATATTCGTCCGTACTTTTCTTAGTGGCAAAAATCATAGCATTATCATTATACTGTTTGCCACCAAGACTCATGGTTCCACCATATCGGATAAAATCATCAATACCTACAATTCCCAGCACTCTTTCAAATTCTCGATATGGAATAAATGTCGTATGGCACATAATACATCTGTCATACAACTCCTCGTCCTCTGTAAACATAAAACCTAATGAATCAGTACCGGAAAGTACTATTTTCATGCCACTTGCCGCAAACACATCAGAAAACAACGCTGCACCTTCGATAAAATCGTTCAGCAGTGTAACTTCATCGATAAACACATAGCGATAACCTTTTTCTTCTAGAACCTTTAAATCCTGATTCACGTCATCTAATGTCTTACTATCCTGTATCTGAATGAACACTGCTTTACTTCTCATTGATGCATTCATCTCAGATATCAACTGACGAATCAGTGTTGTTTTACCTGTTCTCCTAAGACCATACAGGATATATACTCTATCATGTATATCTCCATAAACATAATCACAAAGTTGCTGATAACATTCACGTTTCGCCCACTTTGTCACAGGTTTTACAAAACGCTCTAAATCCTTACCAATTCTTACTGTGCATCGAAACTGAAAAGCTGTCTTTTCTTCATTTACTTCCTGATAATCTATGTCTTTTATTAAGTTTTGAAGTTCTTTCCTGCGTTCAATTTGTCTGGAAAGCTGCTCCAACTCTTCATCTTTTGTCCTTCTGCTATGTTGCTTTCCATCTTCGCGCCATTGGTAATAAGCATACTCTTTTCCATTTATCTTTTTATAAGTAATACCACCTGTTGGCAGTGTTTTAATCTCGGCAATAATCTTACTATATTCTTTGTTAGTCATAAGCCACCCTCCTACACGTCTATTTTAACTTTTTTAACTTTGTTTGTAAAGTTAAAAAAGTTAAAATGGTTAAAATAACCTGCCATCAAAGTGTAGTTGCGTAGTCTTTTATTTAACACTGTTTTTCCAACTACTTTAAAAATGTATTATTTCTTCCTCTCACAATCAACTGATTCCTTAAAACTACTTACTATTCCTTTTACCTTTATAATAGTTTTATAATCCTTTCATCACATACAGTGAATTGACCTCTTCTATTGAAAGTGCAGAATACTTTATAAATTCATAGTTTTCTCTAAATTTGCTATTTGTATTGTATTATCATACACTGATTTTATATCATGTATTTCTGATTTTAGAAATTAAAATACTTTTTTCTGATTTTAACATTTGCCATAACGCTCAGATATCTTTTCAACCGCAAACGCGCTATGTTTTGCGTAACATTTTTGCTGGCAAAAGCCCATGCACTCTCTGCATATTTGATTACTTTGCCCTCTTCTTTATTCTCTTCATAGAGCATTTTCAACAAAACCAAGGCCGCTTGATATTCTTTCTTTTCTGAATTTTTCAGAAAATCATAAAACATTGTCTTAAAAGGATAAATGTGTTTATAGTAATCACATATTTCGTCCAAAAGAATAATCAAATCCTCTATGAAATTAGACCTTTTAAATTGATTCCCATAACCTGCGTCTGGCAAATCCATTAGCCTGCGATGTCTTTCGGAAAGTTCTGTAAGCCAGGTGTTCATATCATCTGAGATTATGACCTCATCTGTGCCGTCCCACCAGAAAATCCGATCATCATCTGATAAATAATAGTTGCCCTTACCTTTTAATTCCTCCGGTGTATCACAAAATGTAAACCAGCCGTCCTGTCGAAGAAAATCCGAAGTCCTAATTCCTGGAATAACTCTTTTTCTCCCCTCCATTCGCTGTTTTTGCAATTTTTCAGAAGCATACTGTTTAATCCTCTCATCATGATACACCTTGTCTTTCCATTCCTTCCACAATTCCCAAAACAGTTTGTGATTTATTTCTGCTGCAAGATAAACAAATACACGTGCCGGAAGAAACAGCGACAATTCTGCAAGTACCTCTAAATTTTTATCCTTATTTTTTTCCCTCTTACTCCTGTCCATTTGAAGAAAACGTAACAGTTCTTCAAAAAAATTGTCCCCAGCAATCTCCTGAAAACTTATCAATGCTTTTTTACACCGATATACATCACCCGGATAGGAACCCGGTACTATGTGAGTAGTTTCTAAAGTCTTCGTTCCATATATGATATATAAAAGATCCGCTAATTCTGTTCCTCCGGCAATTTTAAATTTATTTGAAATCAGGGTTTTTAATTCCCATATAGAAAATGGCTCGCTATAGTTTATTCTGGAACATGCGATATACTCTGCATTTTCCCAGAGATTATAACGCTTTTCCATAGAAAATTCCGTTCCAAGGATATGGTTCAGCCAGCCCCCATAAAACTGTAAATCAAGAATCTCTTCATCACACTCTGCAAACCCTGGAGTCTCACTATACATTTCATACAGCATATACGCCGCAAGAATAACATCACTAAATTCACAACTCCCTATTTTACCAGAATGAAAGGTCGAATCATTCACATTAAAGCTGGCATTTTCCCAACTGCTCTCCTCAAAATAATTATACCAGAAACTTACGTCACCTTCCTCAGATAATTCCACTGGACTTAAAAGAACTAATTTGCGGCCAAACAACGACACCTGCTCTATCTGCATCATTCCGCCATAATTGAGAAGCTTCATCATTTGCTTTCCAAAACAGTTCCTTTTTTCTTCGGGGATATTCATTTCCCCTGCATAACATGCAAATGTCCCCATATATTACCTCCTAAAATCCGAATATTTGATTTCTCTGCCTTTTATTTGTCAGCAAAGACGAAAGCGCACTTATCGCCACGCAATCAAACTTTCCCCTTTTTTGTTGAATAATCCATTCATCCGCTTGTTCACCTGTTAACTCCGGAAAATACTCCTGCCCCTTATCCAAAAGCCTTTCAAGAAGAATAAGCGCTTTCTGGTGATTTAAATCGTTCCCATGCTCTATGAACTCTGTCACAAACGCTTTATCCACATATCGGAAATGAATATTTTTCAATCGCGTTATAATTTTTGCCAAAAAACGTTCTGTTAACATATCAGAAGGTACACTGATATCATGAAACTGCTCTTTCCAACACTGAATACATTCTTTCATATCCTGAGATAAAACCAGATTGCGGCCATCCCAAAACTCCAGAAATTCATCTTCATTTTTTCTCCGTACAACCCTGTAAAAGGGAATTATTCGGAAATCAAAATCGTTATTCCTCGGATGAACTTCCTGTATGACATCAGAATATCCTTTACTTCCAAAAGAATTCCATACTTCCCAAAAATCTTTTCCAACAGCTTGTGCATATGCAAGTATAAGATATGCGGGCAGTACATACAGGGAAAGTTCTGCAATGATACCCTTTTGATCCTCGCGTATCAATCGTTCTTTTCTTTCAGAAAAATTCAAGTTCAAAAGTTCCGCAAGAAAACTTTCCATTGTGTTTTTTTCATCTTCATTCATTCTGCAAAAAATTCTGTATGCGTATTCTGCTCGGCTGAACAAATTTGCGGAATCTATCTCCTCTCTGCGGGATATCTTTTTTTCACTCGGAAAAGTCAACTTTTGATTTTCCACCTCCCAAACAACAAGTAACTGTTCGATGTCCAATTCGCCATAACTTTCTGAATAATCATTAAGCAAATCCATATATGTAACAGTTTGGTATTCTTCCGAATTTCTAAAAAAAAGATAAGTATCCCACATTCTGATTCGTCCGGGAAGAGTTATCCTTTTTTTCAGTACTCCCTGAAGCATGAGCAGATATCCTTTTATATTGTATAATTTGCCAGATTTTATAAGATAGCACCCGCCATTTGTATACACTTCCTGCAAAACCATAATCATATTTATGACAATATTGAACTCATCATATCCTCGATCCTCCGCATAGAGTTCACAAGTATTCAGATTATATGTAGAAATTTCCCTTTGCTTTTTTTCAAAAATCGAATAGTCAAACATAACGATGCCAGCCTCATTTGGTTGCACAGGACTGACTACCGTCACTTCTACTCCTGCAACTGTCATCTTCTCCATCTTTCTTATGCCACATTTGTCCATAATCTCAAGAACATATTTATTCATTTCATCCTTTTTTTCTGCCGGAACGTTTACTTTCCCTGCAAGTTGATACATATTGTCTGCCATTACACTATCCTCCTATCGCGATAAATATAGTATAGTGTAAAACTGCAGTCATGTCATTGTACCTGCCGTATAACACTCTCTAAGCTGCACGATTTTTTTATAATATATAATCATTCGGCGATACATGACATTATTTATTGGTCTGTATTCAAATTCTCTGTTTCCTTTTATGAGAACATCTACCGGAAGACAGAACAACTCACTTAAAGCATACAGATTGTCCAGTGTTGGCAAATTCCGTCCATCAAACCAGTGATAAATGCTCTGGGGAGTACTTAGTTCTAAAAACGACTGAATATCTTTTACCGTCATTCCCCTTAACTGCATGATATATTTTATATTCTGACCGGTTCTTTTTACATCAATCACTGGATATCGCCTTTTCATAACAATCACGCTCCTTACCCTATTATTCTACTTTTTATAAATACCCATGTCATTGTACTTCCAGTATAAAAACCTAAGAATGTTACCATCAATTACTTTTTGGAGCAATTACAGAAAGTAAAATTATAGGAGATTGTCCAAAAAATGTAATTTCAGCAATCACGATACACCCCACAGATTTAATCTTTGTACCAAACGTTGCTCCCGTCCAACTTGATTTTCATAAATTACGAGATGCTGCCACTGAATACTTATACGCCGTACTGAATTTAAACAATATGATTTCTGTTTCAGATTCGTGCATCACACCGTTAAAACATAACAAAATTGAGGAATACCTCTCTTTCTCTAATGAAAAAGAAAAAAATAATCCTCAATTTTTATATTACTGATTTTCTATATAAATCAAATACATCGACATTTTTTCTTTTAGCAATTCATTAAATTTTTCACCACCGTACTCCCCAATATACTCCAGTTCTTTTCTATCATTTTCTCCTTAATTGAAAACCATTAGCGGTTTATGTCCTAATTTATTCGTTCATGTCTTTTCCCTTTTATTCCAATATATTTCTCTATTTGTAATATCCTTTCTCACCAAATAAAATACTTTCCATCTCTCCATCAGGCGCATAAATGCCTATCGACATATCAATACTCAACATTCCCTCGTCATCTTCCTCAAGTGTTTTTTCAATATTCTTCGCTTCAGCAAGTGACGTTGGAAATATCATGTTTTCTCCTACATAGACTTCCACATCATTAAACACTTCCACCGCTTCACATTTTCCTGCGTCATTATAATATACATGACAAAATCCCAAATCATCAGTTAAATTATCAGAAAAGCCATTTTTGACAATACGCCTGCGTCAAAATCTTCTTCTTCCATTATATAATAAAACGGCAGTTCCATTTTCTTATATTCTGCTTTTCCCAACAACCCCATAACCAGTTCCTTTCATGTTCATATTCTATATTTTTATCCGGTCTTCCCTGCCGGCTTTCAATTTTTTTCGGACATACTACGCCTTATTCTGTGCCTCAACCAGATTTACACTATTGTACATCTCACGAAGTCTCGGCTTTTCGATTTTCCCTGTCGCGTTTCTCGGAACTTTATTAAAAATAATTTTTCTCGGACGTTTATAACGCGGCAGTTCCCGACAAAATTCGTTAATTTCTTCCTCGCTGCATTCCATATCCGGTTTTAACTCTATAATTGCGGCTGCAATTTCTCCAAGCCGCTCGTCCGCCAGACCGATGACAGCCACGTCTTTAATCTTTGGATACCTGCTCAGGAAATTTTCAATCTGAACCGGATAAAGATTTTCGCCTCCGGTAATAATGACGTCTTTCTTTCTATCAACCAGATAGATAAATCCGTCTTCATCTTTTTCCGCCATATCTCCGGTG
This sequence comes from uncultured Lachnospiraceae bacterium, assembly GCA_947631665.1. Lineage (GTDB taxonomy): Bacteria > Bacillota > Clostridia > Lachnospirales > Lachnospiraceae > Eubacterium_G. The sequence goes on from CANRMF010000052.1 coordinate 10,697, forward strand.
TGCAGCCAGCCGTCTTTTAACGTTTCCGCCGTCGCCTTCTCATCATTATAATAACAGGTCATCACGCCCGGCCCTTTGACAATCAGTTCTCCGACCTCTCCGGCCTTTACTTCCGTATCGTCGGTATTGACAATTTTTGCTTCCCAGCCATAGCCCGGAATACCGATAGCGCCAACCTTGTGAATATTTTCCACGCCTAAATGCACGCAGCCCGGCCCGATGGATTCGCTCAATCCATAATTGGTATCGTACTGGTGATGCGGAAAATATTCTTTCCACCGTTTAATCAGGCTTTGCGGTACCGGCTGCGCACCAATGTGCATCAGCCTCCACTGATCCAGTTTATAATCTTCCAATTTAATTTCTCCCCGGTCGAGCGCGAGCAGAATATCCTGCGCCCATGGAACAAGCAGCCAGACAATCGTACAGCCCTCATTAGAAACGGTTTCCAAAATGGTCTTTGGCGTTACGCCTTTTAACAGCACCGCTTTTCCTCCGGTCAAAAGGCTGCCGAACCAGTGCATTTTTGCGCCCGTATGATAGAGTGGCGGAATACAGAGAAATACATCGTCTTTCGTCTGCCCATGATGTTTCTGCTCGACAATGGCAGAGTGCATTAAACTTTCATGATTATGTAAAATCGCCTTCGGAAATCCGGTTGTACCTGATGAAAAATAAATCGCCGCATCATCAGAATCTTTGATTTGGATATTCGGTGACAGGGAAGAACAGTTTGCCGCCAACTTATCATAATCTTCGGCAAATGTCGGGCAGTCGCCGCCAACATAAAAGAGAATTCTTTTTTCGTCAATCTCATCGACAATCTCCTCAATTCGTCCGACAAACTCCGGCCCGAAAATCAACACGTCTGCCTCTGAAAGTTCAAGGCAGTATTTGATTTCCTCCGCATCAAAACGGAAATTCATCGGTACAGCCAGCGCTCCCGTTTTTAAAATACCAAAATAAATCGGCAGCCATTCCAGACAGTTCATCAAAAGAATCGCCACCTTATCCCCTTTCTGGATTCCGCGGCTCAAGAGAAGATTTGCCACGCGGTTTGCTTTTTCATTGAACACGTGCCATGTAATCTCCCGTCTGTAATGATGCCTTAAATCCGGCTCAATCAGCTCATATTCTCTCCATGTAACCCTTCTGCGCTCCTGTATCTCCGGATTGATTTCTACTAAGCAGACATCTTCCGCATAATTTTCCGCATTTTTTTCTAAAATTTCCGTAATAGGCATTTTTAATTTCCTCCGTATTCTGTATCGTGCGATAAACATAGGAATTTCTTATATTTATCACTTTAAAGTCTTAAACTATATTATAGTAAAACTTATTTTTTTCGTCAATCACTCTCCTTTTCTTTTTAGTAAAAAAGCGTCTTCGACACCTCAACTGTCCTGCCCAATAATGAACTTTCCTATAAAGAAAAAAAGAGCGCATAGATTAGTTTCTATACTCTCTAATATTGTGTCGCTATTGAGTTGTGATTGTGGTAATAAATATTAAAACAACGGGAATTTATAGCCTTTTTTTCATTACATCATAGCACAAATAAGCTACATATTTTATTCTTCTTAATAGTAACAGTACCGACTGCATTATACCATTTCCCCATTTTCAACCTGAACAGCAATCTGCCAGTCATCTTCATAAACGATGCTTCCCACAAAATTTGTATAAACCACATAATAAGGCGTTTGATGTTTAATTTTTCATCTCTTATCAGATTCCAGCAAAGGCAATACCCCCCCCCCTGGGATATTTTGTAACATAGGAGTTCTCCCTGCCCTGTATTCTTACATACTTATATTCTATTTTTGGTCTCTTTATCGTAATTCTGTGCAAAGTATATCATAGACTGGTTATACTGTCCAGCATTTAAAAGATTAAAAAAATTCCTATGATTTATCTGATGA
>CANRMF010000053.1 GCA_947631665.1 uncultured Lachnospiraceae bacterium
AGAAAAGTTTTCAGTTCTTCGCTGACATTGCCCTCAGTTCCTTTGGTGTTTAAAACAATCATCGTTGTCCTATCCCCGTATTCGAGCCCGTCGATTTCCTCGCACCGGTATGTAAACGTGTAGCGGTACTGGTTTCTCCCGTACAGGTCATAGGTGCAGATGAAAATAATGTAGCTTCTGCACAGTTTCTCATAATCCTGTCCCTTTTCCAGTAAATCCAAGTCAATTAAGTCCCTGTAATACCTGCCTCTTTTTGGAAGGTCTCCTGTCTGGGAGTTCTGCATTTCGACATTGTAAACCTCGTCTTCGCCCTTAATGTAGACATCGAGCCGGATTCCTTTGGCGTCGTGCCGGATTGCAATGTTCTTTTCATACTCCGGATATTCAATTTTCACAACTTCCTTGCCTAAGATTTCTCCCAAAATCTTTTTACACAGTGTTTCATTCATCATGAATTTCTGAAAGATAAAATTGTCAGCAAGCGTCAGTTCCTCCCAGCGTTTAATTTCCGGTTTTTCAAAGTAATTCTTTTCCATACATAATTCCTCCGTTTCCAATTTTTAATCCAAACCGTAAGACCGGAACTTTCCGGACGGAAAGATTTCATTTGTTACATTTCCCTGTCAGAAAAGTTTTTGTCGGTTTTTTGTCGGTTTATGGAAGATATTATACAGAAAAAAACGGAAAAAAGTGCATTATTGTACTGAACCATGTTTTTTTCGTCCTGAACCTGCAAAAAATCATAAAAATCGGCGAAAATTGAAGGTTGGTGCGGAAAAAATGGTGCGCTTTTTGAAACTCTTTAAGACCGGATTCTTTTTTTTGCCGCTTTTTTCTTTGCTTCGGAATGACCGATAATAATATCGTATTCCGTTGCGCGGATAGCGTTAATCAGTTCCAGCGCCTCGTCGCTTGTCTTGTTTGAAATCGTTATCACCATTCCACTGCGGATTGTGAAATGAATAGAGTAGTTATGGTCGTGATTTCTCGGATTCAGCGACAATGTTCCCAAGCGGTAGCACCAGATAATATCGCTTAGTGGAATGACGCTGATTTTCTTAGCGCTTAAATCAATAAAATAGTTTTCTGTAATATACATTTGATTGATTTGAATGTAAGGCCCTTTGGATAATTCCTCCTGAGCCTCCGTCAGCAATTCCTGCTGAATTTCCTTTCCGAGAAAAGAACAGACCGGATATAGATTAGGATTCAGATAGCCGATAATGCATTGAATCACAGATTTTAAACTAATAAAAAATATAATGAGAACAATCCAGAATACAATCATGTAAACAACCGGGTGATATTCTGCTTCGTTTAATAAATAATCCGGCGCAGTTTCCATCAGGGAAGCTTTATCCCAGTTCAAATCGCGGGCAAAAGAGGAAAGCATCTGGCTGTCCATACTGCCATATCCCGTCACTTTTCCCCGAAATTTATAATCATGGATTGTGGCTGCCGGATAATCAGAAATCGGAATTAAAACAAAGACGCATTGGTTATCGTCAAGCGCATAATAATAGCCGTATTTCTGGCCGATGGTTCCGACTAAATCATAACCGGAATAAGAGAGGGTGGGAATGACCGCCTCGACATAATTGTCATCGTTCTCAATGTGGTAAATATCTGAAACACGCGTCGGGTGAAATACGTTCAGAAAAGGGCAGATGGTCAGAACCGCCATGCAGAGGATTACAAAAACGGCAGGAATTTTGATAGACTTTATACATGCCTGTTTAATTGATTGATAAATATTCATGCCTGCTCCTCCATTTTTATCGTCCAAAGTTTTGCACCGTCACATCTGTGCTCCGATATTTTTAGGGCGCCGCCCTGTTTTAGTATAAATGAGAGAGAGGGTTTAATCAAGCAGAACTGTATGGCGGAGTTGAAATCAAGCAGAACTGAATGACAGAACTGAAATCAGCGAAACTGTATAGCAGAGCCGAAATCCAAATCAATACTTTTCATTGCCATGCGGCAGAAAAACGCTTATACTGTTTCTTGAGAAAGCTCGTTTTGCGTATGGACGAAACAGAGAGGGCAGAGGAAAATTATTATGGAAGCATATCAGGAATTTGCAAAAGTTTATGACCGTCTGATGGACAATATTGATTATGACCGGTGGTGCGGTTACCTCACAGGATTGCTGAAAAAATACGGAGCCCTGCCGCAGGGAAATTCTTTTGATAACAACATTGTACTGGATTTAGGCTGCGGGACAGGAAGTGTGACAAAGCGTCTTGCCAAAGAGGGGTATGATATGATTGGCGTGGACAGTTCGCCGCAGATGCTTCAGATTGCAGTGGAAAATAATTCGGAAGATATTCTTTATCTGCTGCAGGACATGAGATTGTTTGAGCTTTATGGCACTGTCGAGGCAGTCGTAAGTCTTTGCGATTCCATCAATTATATTACGGAATACGAAGATTTGGTTTCGGTGTTTCGTCTGGTAAACAATTATCTGGATCCGGGCGGTGTTTTCATCTTTGATTTGAAAACGGAACACAGTTTTGCAAAAATCGGAGAAGCCGTTATTGCAGAGGATCGTGATGAATGCAGTTTTATCTGGGAAAATGACTTTGACAAAGAAAGCAGGCTGAACACGTATAATCTGACACTGTTTATCAAAGCGCAAGACGGCAGATATGATAAATATATCGAAGAACATTACCAGAAAGCGTATGATTTAGAGGAAATCGAGAGCGCGCTGGAAACGGCGGGGCTTCAGTTCGTGGCGGCTTATGAGGCGTTTACGGAAAAGAACGCGTCAAAAGAAAATGACAGAGTTTATGTCGTTGCAAAAGAAGTAGAGAAAACCGTCAATGTATAGAAAAGAAAGGACAGAACGATTTATGGATTATATTATCAGGGCGACAGCCGCAGACAATCAAATCAGGGCGTTTGCCATTACATCAAGGGAGTTGGTTGAAACAGCAAGAGCGCATCACAATACGAGTCCGGTGGCGACAGCCGCGCTCGGACGGCTGCTTAGCGGCGGCGCAATGATGGGCGTGATGATGAAAGGGTCACAGGACAAACTGACGCTGATGATGAAAGGCGACGGTCCAATCAATGGAGTGACCGTCACAGCGGATTCACAGGGACGTGTCAAGGGATATGTAGGAAATCCGAATGTGGTGATTCCTGCAAATTTTGCGGGGAAACTGGACGTCGGTGCCGCCATCGGATACGGAACGCTGACAGTCATCAAGGATATGGGATTAAAAGAACCGTATTCCAGTCAGGTGCCGCTTGGAACAAGCGAGGTTGCGGAAGATCTGACTTACTATTTTGCCTCCAGCGAACAGGTTCCCTCCGCAGTGGCACTGGGAGTGCTAATGTCAAAAGACAATACCGTAAAACAGGCGGGCGGATTTATTATCCAGTTGATGCCGTTCGCTGAGGAAAAAACCATTGCATATCTGGAAGAAAAGATTGCAAAAATCACGTCCGTAACCGATATGCTTGAACAGGGCATGACGCCGGAAGACATTTTAAATGAAGTCATGGGAGAACTGGGCGTTCAAGTTACGGACAAAATTGGGACGGAATTTTACTGTAACTGCAGTAAAGAGCGGATTTCCAAAGCCTTAGCCAGCTTGAACCGCAAAGATTTAAATTATTTAATCAATGATGGAGAACAGATTGAAGTCAAGTGCGATTTCTGTAACACAACCTATACGTTTTCGACAGCGGAACTAAGGAAACTTGGCGGATAAAACAAAATCCGCATGAGATGGATTTTATTTAGAGAGGAAAGAGTGATGGTTCGTTTTGGAATTTTAGGGGCAGGGGATATTGCCCATGCTATGGCAAATACCTTATCCCACATGAAAGAGGCGCAGGCTTATGCAATCGCTTCAAGAAATCCTGAGAAGGCAAAGCAGTTTCAGCAGCAATACGGCATAGAGCAGGCGTATGGTTCTTATGAGAAGATGACGCAGGATCCTTTGGTGGATATTGTCTATATTGCGACGCCTCATGCGTTTCATTTTGAACAGGCAAAAATGTGTCTGAACTACGGAAAACACGTACTCTGTGAGAAAGCATTTACAGCGAACGCAAAACAGGCGCAGCAGCTCATTACACTGGCAAAAGAGAAAGGGCTGTTTTTGGGAGAAGCCATGTGGACAAGATTTATGCCGCTGGTGAAAAAAATGAAATCGCTGCTGGAACAACACATCATCGGCGACGTGGTCTGCATGACGGCAAATCTGAATTTCCCGATGATGCAGAAGGAAAGACTGATTAAACCGGAGCTTGCGGGCGGAGCGCTTCTGGACGTGGGGATTTATCCGCTTACGATGGCGTCTATGGTGATGGGAAATGACATTCAGGAAGTCAGGGCGTCGGCGGTTCTGACCGGACAGGGTATGGATTTACAGGGACAGTATACGCTGATTTATCCGGACGGAAAGATGGCAGACTTGAATGCAGGTATGCAGGCGTTCAGCGACGGGAACGCCGTTTTGTACGGAACAAAAGGGCAGATGTTGATTGAGGGCACGAACTGTCCGAGAGGAATACAGGTATTCGACAGTTCATGGAACCGGATTTTGGATATCCGCGCGCAAGACGTGGCGGACTATGAGGCCAAAGAACCGCTTACGGGATATGAATATGAAGTGCGGGCGTGTGTGCAGGCAATCGAAAAGAACGCGCTCGAATTTGAGGAAATGCCGCTTTCCCTGACGCTTCAGATGATGCGCCTGATGGACGAAATCAGAAAGCAGATGGGCGTCCGTTATCCGTTTGAATAATGGTTCAAATTGTTTTTAATAAGTCTTGTAAAAACGTTTTGATTTTTGTAAAATAATATAATAAAGATAGCATAGAACGGACAGATGTAGGAGGAGAAACAATGAAATTTTTTCAGAAAAGTTTAGCTGCTGTTTTAGCAATTGCCATAGTCGTAGCAGGAATTACTTATTTTCCAAGCGTGGCAAAAGATGTTGAGGCAGCCCCAAATTATGACTTGGTTTGGAGTGACGAATTTAACGGAACAAAGTTGGATACCAATACCTGGTCCTATGAGATAGGAAACGGGAGCTGGGGATGGGGAAACGGAGAAGTAGAATATTACACAGACAGAGAAGATAATGTGAAAGTATCTGATGGATTCCTTCAGATTATTGCCAAGAGAGAAAATTATGGCGGGCAGGAGTTTACTTCCGGACGTATTATCACTAAGGGTAAGAAATACTTTAAGTATGGAAAAATGGAAGCCAGAATCAAAGTGGAAAATGGTAATCAGTCAGGTGTATGGCCGGCATTCTGGATGATGGGAGAAAATATGAGTCAGGGAGTCGGCTGGCCGAACTGTGGTGAAATCGATATTATGGAGCATGCAAATGCCAACAACTATGTGGGTGGATGCCTTCACTGGAATTATGAAGGAATTAACGGTAATTGGGATAAGCATGGCTCCTATGGAAGTGGTGATGAAGGAAAAGACTATGTTTTTACCGATAATGTAAATAATGGTATTAACGGATGGCATACCTATGGATTAGTATGGGATGAAAGCCATATGGAATGGCAGGTAGATGGTGTTACATATTTTCAACAGGACATCACAGACAATAATGCGTACTGTTTTCAGAAAGCACATTTCTTTCTTTTTAATCTTGCCATTGGAGGAACAGGTTCCGGTTATACCGGTTATCAGACAGCAGGTCCTGATTTTCAGACAACAACAATGTATGTAGATTATCTTAGAGTTTATCAGGAAAAGAAAGAAGAAACGACACCATATAACGGGCCGACCATTACAGTCACACAAGATGCAGTGGCAGAATCCACAGCATCATGGGGTTCCTACTTTGGTAATGCAGATTGGTGTGATAATGCTAATGGTGCTTTGACTGCTAATGGTACTAAAGCGGCTGACGGAGCGACAGTCAATGTTTCAAGAATTGGAAGTGACCGATGGGGAATCCAGGCATTTCTTAAAGGACTAAATTATTATCCTGGAAACACTTATACATACAAATGCACTTTAACGTCGGATAAGGACAAAGTAATTTTTGTGAAGGTAGCTGGAGATGGAGATGCAGAAATCAATGCGCAGTACATATCGTTAAAGGCAGGAGTACCATACAATTATACTGCACAAGTGAATATTCCTGAAGATTATAATGGAGTCTTGGATTTGTACTTTGGATTAGGCAGATGCGATGGAGATACTTTAAGTAATGCTGATGGGTACACATTGAATATCAGCAATGTATCCTTTACGACAACAGCGACCATTCCTGATCCGAATTATGTGCCGCCGACAACAAAGGCTCCGGCAACAACGCAGCCGAAAACAACGGCGCAGGCGCCGGCAGACAACGCGGCAACGAAGGCACCGGCAGATTTAGGCGGACAGATACAGAACGGCGCGGCAGGACAGTCAACAAATCCGTCGGGTAATCTTTCAGCAGAGCAGGAGAAACTTATACAGTTTCAGAAAGCAGGAAAGCCGAAAGTTAAAAAGGCAGTAAAGAAAAAATCAGCGAAAAAACTGAAAGTCACCTTAAAGGCAAAACTGAAAATATCTGACGGCTATCAGGTACGCATTTATAAGAAAAAGAAAAATGCCAAGAAGAATAAAAAGGCTCTGGCAAGACTGACTTATAAAAAGAACAAAAAGACCTTTACGGTGAAAAGCAGGAAACTGAAAAAGCAGAAGAAGTTATATCTTCGCATACGGGGATATATTACAGTCGGCGGAAAGAAATACTTTGGTAAGTGGTCTGCTGTGAAAAAGGTAAAGATAAAATAGAGATAAAAAATTGTAAATCTGAATTTTTACTGGACTTTCAGACTTTAGAGTGCTAAAATATGAAAGCAGAGTGTGAACAGGAAAATTACACTGATGAAAATAACGGAAGTGTAATGGAAAGAAGCATAGAGTCCGGAGGAAAGCAGAATGAGCAAAAATATAAGAAATCCTGAAGTGGATCATTTATTTGACGCGATTTTAACGTTAGAGAATAAAGAGGAGTGCTATACGTTTTTTGAAGATGTCTGCACAATCAATGAACTGTTGTCTATTTCCCAGCGGTATGAAGTTGCGAAAATGCTGCGGGAGGGAAAAACTTATCTGGAGATTGCGGGCGCGACCGGCGCTTCTACGGCAACCATCAGCAGGGTAAACCGTTCCTTGAATTATGGCAATGACGGTTATGATATGGTGCTGAAAAGAGTGAAGGACTGATACGGGATTATCATATATGAAACGATAAAAGGGGAACAGGGCAGAGATGCTTTGCGCCCCTTTTTGATTTCACGTCAAATTACTCCGCAATTTTATGAAGATACTGTATCTTGTAGTTTTCATTTCTACATGATAAAATAAAACAGCAAATGACATTGCAATGCCATTGGAAAACAGGAGTGGAATTTTATGGATTTAGAAAAACTGATGATGGAAGTTTTTCAGTCAATGCAAAGCTTTCAGATAGATGATCTGCCAAAAATAGATTTATATATGGATCAGGTTTTAAGTTACCTGAATGATAAATTAAAGGCTTCAAAGCGACATGAAGATGACAAGCTGCTTACAAAAACCATGATCAATAACTACGTAAAAAGCCAGCTTCTTCCGCCGCCTGAAAAGAAAAAATATTCAAAAGACCATCTGATTGCGCTTATTTTAATTTTTCTTTTCAAAAATGTGGTTTCCATGAATGACGTCAATCTGATTTTAAATCCGCTGATGTCTGACAGTTTTAACTCAGAAAATAATTCTCTGGAGCAGGCGGTTCAGATTTTTCTGGAGCATACACAGAGTGAAAAGAGAATTGAGCCGATTTTCAGGGAATATGAGGAATCGCAGGAAATGACGGAGCAGTTGACAAATTCTCCAAATAAAGATTTAGAAATTTTATCGTTCATTTCTATTCTCAGCTACGATATGTTTCTCCGCAGGCTGATTATTGAAAAACTGGTGGACTCTTTGCCGAAACCGGTCAATGAAACGGACGAAAAAGCGGAGAAGGAAAAGGCGGAAAAAGCGAAAAAGAAAGAGAAAAATAAAGGCAGGGAGAAAAAGGAATCATGAATCAGATATATGAGACACTGAATGAAATGCAGCAGGAGGCGGTCTATCATACGGAGGGGCCGCTTCTTATTTTGGCGGGAGCAGGTTCGGGGAAAACGAGAGTTCTGACGCACCGGATTGCATACCTGATGGAAGAAAAAAATGTACAGCCGTATCATATTATGGCGATTACGTTTACAAATAAGGCGGCGGCAGAAATGCGCAGCAGAGTAAACGAGATTGCGGGATTTGGCGCGCAGCAGGTCTGGGTAAGTACGTTTCACTCTGCCTGTGTCAGAATTTTGCGGCGTTATATTGACCGGCTTGGTTACGGCAATGATTTTGTTATTTATGATACGGACGACCAGAAACGGCTTTTAAAAGATATTATCAAAAGAATGAATTTGGATTCCAAAATGTATAAGGAAAGTACAGTACTTGGAAAAATTTCTGATTTTAAAAATAAACTGATGACCACAGGAGACGTCCGCGCGATGGCGCAGAAAGATTTTCGTCAGGCGCAGATTGCCAATCTTTATGAAGAATATCAGCAGGCGTTGAAAAAGAACAATGCGCTTGATTTTGACGATTTGATTATGGAAACGGTGCGGTTATTTACGCAGGAGCCGGAGGTGCTTGAGAGTTATCAGGACAGGCTTCAATATATTATGGTGGACGAATATCAGGATACGAACGCCGCCCAGTTTGCGCTGATACGGCTTCTGGCATCGAAGCATCAAAATCTTTGCGTTGTGGGAGACGACGACCAGTCCATTTACAAATTCAGGGGTGCGGACATCACCAATATTCTTCAGTTTGAAAAATATTTTCCGAATGCCCGCGTCATTAAACTGGAACAGAATTACCGTTCCACCAAAAATATTCTGAATGCGGCAAATGCAGTAATTCAAAATAATGTCGGCAGAAAGGATAAAACGCTGTGGTGCGATAATGACGAGGGGAAAAAGATTGACATTTATCAGGCGGAGGACGGTTATGCCGAAGCGGAAATGATTGCGCAGACCATTAAAGAGGAGGTCGATTTCGCAAGAGCCGATTACAGCGATTATGCGATTTTGTACCGGACGAATGCGCAGTCCCGTACTTTGGAGGAAAAGCTGCTCATGAAAAATATTCCATATAAAATTGTGGGCGGGCAGAATTTTTACCAGCGCAGGGAGATTAAAGATATTCTGGCATATCTGCGGATTATTGCAAACGCGACAGACGATATCGCGGTAGAGCGCGTCGTCAACGTTCCGCGTCGTGGAATTGGAGCGACGTCTGTGACAAGAGCAAAAGAATTTGCCACAGCAGGTGGAATGAATCTGTATGATGCGCTGCTGGAAGCGCAGAATATTCCGGAACTGTCCAGAGCGGCGTCAAAAATCGCCCAGTTTACCGGACTGATTGAAGACTTGCGCACCGAGATGGATAAACTGAGTCTGAAAGAACTGACGAATCAAGTTCTTGAGCGAACCGGTTATGTGGCGGAGCTTGCGGCGGAAAATACGGACGAGGCAAACGGAAGGATTGAAAATATCGACGAACTGGTCAGCAAAGTGGCAGAATACGAAAGCCAGACCGATACGCCGTCGCTCTCTGAGTTTTTAGAAGAAGTAGCGTTGGTTTCCGAAATTGACAATCTTGACGAAGACAGCAGTTACGTTGTGCTGATGACCGTACATAGCGCAAAAGGACTGGAATTTCCATATGTCTTTTTGTGCGGCATGGAGGACGGGCTGTTTCCGGGCTATATGAGTATTATGGCAGATGACGACGAAGAAATTGAGGAAGAACGGCGGTTGTGTTATGTGGCGATTACCAGAGCCATGAAACATCTGACAATCAGTTATGCAAAAAAGAGAATGATGCGCGGAGAAACGCAGTACAATATTGTCTCCCGCTTTGTAAAGGAAATTCCTTACGAGATTGTCAACAGTAAAAATGTGACAGACCGCATGGCGGCGGGCTATGAAAAAACAAAGCCGTCATTTAGCGGTTTTGGCGGATATGAGGGAAGCGTCAATCGCGGAAGAAATTCGGAATATTTCGGTTCAGACGAGAGAAAGTTTGGCGGCAGCAGACAGTTTGCAACGAGCGAACACCGCAGCGCTTTCAAGACGATGGCAAAAAAACCGGCATACGGTACGCCGTCGAAAAAGCCGAACTTTGGAAAGGAATTTTCCGTATCCAAAGCTGAAATTGATTATGTCAAAGGAGATCGCGTAAAGCACATTAAATTTGGAGAGGGAACCGTCTTAAATATCGAAGACGGGCCGAGAGACTATCAGGTGACGGTACAGTTTGATTCAGCGGGGCGCAAGATAATGATGGCGTCTTTCGCCAAACTGAAAAAAATGTAGTAAAAGCCTCATATTCGTGGTATAATAAAACTATTATTATAGAAAATGAGACAAGAGAGGTGATAGAATGGACGAGTTATTAAAGGGTGTTAAGATCGGAAAAATTATCACAAAGGAAGAAAAGAAAGATACCGCAAGGATTATTGTCATCATTGCGGGCGTGATTTCACTGGTGGCTGCGATTGCAGGACTGGCATACGGTATCTACCGGCTGGTGAACAGAGATTACTACGATGACTTTGAAGATGATTATGATGATTTGTTCTATGATGATGAATACGATGACGAAGACGATTTCGTCAGCGAATAAAAAATGACTGAAAGGACATTGCAGCGGCGATGTCCTTTTTTAAACAGGAGATGGTAATGAAAAAAGGTGTTGAATATACAGGAGAGGTAACAAAGCTCACCTTTCCCAATAAAGGGGAAGTGGATTGCGCAGAGCATGGGACTGCCGTTGTGAAAGGAGTCCTGCCCGGACAGAAAATTCAATTTGTTGTTTCCAAAAAACGCGCAGGAAAGGCGTCAGGAAGACTGACAAAAGTTTTACGCACTTCAGAACTGGAGCAGGAAATGCCGAAGTGTCCTCATTTCGGTTTATGCGGCGGGTGCAGTTATCAGACGCTTGATTATGAAAATCAACTGCGCTTAAAGCGTGATATGGTGGAGGAGATTTTAAGAAAAGCAGTCGCCTCCGACTTTGTGTTTGAGGGAATTTTAGGAAGCCCTATGCAATGGGATTACCGCAACAAAATGGAGTTTTCTTTCGGTGATGAATATAAGGACGGGCCGTTGGCGCTTGGAATGCATAAAAAGAACAGCTTTCATGATATTGTAACCGTAAATCAATGTCAGATTGTGCATGAAGATTACCGGAAGGTTTTAGAGTGCGTGCTGGATTTCTGCGCAGAACGTCAGTTGCCGTTTTATCATAAGATGCGCCACGAAGGGTATCTGAGGCATCTTTTAGTGCGGCGGACAGTGAGAACAAAGGAAATGATTGTAGCTTTGGTGACGACCTCGAATACAGTTTTTGAACGTCAGGCAGAATTGGACAAGTTTGCTGAAGCTTTGCAGAATTTAGATTTGGAAGCAAAATTATGCGGCATCCTGCATGTTATCAATGACGGTGTTGCCGATATCGTACAGAGTGATGAAACCAGAGTGTTATATGGTGATGAATTTATTTATGAAGAACTGCTGGGACTCCGTTTTAAGATATCTGTATTTTCGTTTTTTCAGACAAATTCTCTGGGCGCCGAGGTACTTTATGAAAAGGCGCGGGAATATATAGGCGATACAGAGAACAGGACTGTTTTTGATTTGTACAGTGGAACGGGAACGATTGCGCAAATAGTCGCGCCGGTCGCAAAAAAGGTAGTTGGTGTGGAAATTGTTGAAGAAGCAGTCCGTTCAGCAAAACTTAATGCAGAGTTAAATGGTTTACATAACTGCAAGTTTATAGCCGGTGATGTACTGAAGGTCATTGATACTATTACGGAAAAGCCGGATTTGATTATATTGGATCCTCCAAGAGACGGCGTAAATCCAAAAGCGCTGAAGAAGATTATTGATTTTGGGGTGGATAAAATCGTGTATATCAGCTGCAAGCCGACCAGTCTTGCAAGAGATTTGGAAGTGCTGCAGGCACAGAGCTATCGGGTGGAAAAGGCGTGTGCGGTGGATATGTTTCCGAATACGGTGCATGTGGAGACGGTATGCTTATTGTCCAAACTCAATGTCAAGCAGCATATCGAAGTTGAACTCACCATGGACGAGA
>CANRMF010000054.1 GCA_947631665.1 uncultured Lachnospiraceae bacterium
TAATGAGTACCTCTTTTCTTGTTAGATTTATTATATCTTATTAGCCACTCCTGTTACAACTTTATTATATCACTTCACCTCTCGTCGTGGGTCAGCCAAACAATGTTAGAGTCTTGAAAATACTCATTTTCCCCAGTAAATTCAACAGTTCTGCCGATACTGCCTGACGCTGAAATCAAAATTGTTCCCTTTGAAGGATACGGATATTTCGCTTTATATTCCTCAAAAAGTTCTTGCGATATGAACGCATCAGCTTCCCCACCAAATGTACCAATTTTGAAAAATGGAACATCACCTTGCTCAGTCGTTTGCTCCTTAAAAATCCTTCTGCACATTGACACTGAACCAAGTTCGCCCAACTTACGCCGTTCCCAAGAATCAATGCTAGGTGGAAGTAAAAACAAAGATGTGATATATTATTTTTTGAATATGAGTTTTCAATTAGCGGATATAAAAAGAAATAAAATTATGAAACCAAATGAATTAAAAAAGTCAACACAAAACCGGCAAAAATTAAACATCGCAGGGAAAATGATTTTTTATCTTGGATCTTCTGTTACCTACGGGTCTGCTGCGGAGGGGAAATCTTTTGTTGAATATATTTCTGAAAGAACGGACAGTCGGTATGTAAAAGAAGCCGTCAGCGGAACAACATTGGTGGACGACGGATCGGACTCGTATATTCAGCGTATGCTCAGAAATATGGATACAGGTATCAAGTGCGACTATTTTATCTGCCAACTTTCAACCAATGACGCAGCACAAAACAAACCGCTGGGCAGTATTAGCAATTCCCGAAATCTGAATGATTTTGATACCGCTACAATTATAGGAGCGATAGAATATATTATTGCATATGTAAAAAATACATGGAATTGTCTGGTGACATTTTATACGAACACATATTTTGATAATTCCAATTATGAGGCAATGGTGGCTGCCCTGTATCAAATTCAAAAGAAATGGAATATTGGAATTATTGATTTATGGAATAATCAGGCAATGCGCAATGTAAGCGCAGAGGATTATGCAAAGTATATGAATGATGAAATTCACCCTACG
The DNA here is from genome assembly GCA_947631665.1 of uncultured Lachnospiraceae bacterium. Taxonomy (GTDB): domain Bacteria; phylum Bacillota; class Clostridia; order Lachnospirales; family Lachnospiraceae; genus Eubacterium_G. The sequence goes on from CANRMF010000054.1 coordinate 1,063, forward strand.
GCAGCAGGATATCAGGAATGGTGGTCGCCGGTATTTGAAGAATATTTGCAAAAAGCCGGTTTTGAACTTTAGGAGAAATCCTGTTTTGTGCTGATATGCAGTAGTAAGTTTTGCTGATTCATGATATAATAAATATAACGAACAGCCTTCGGGGACGGACTGTTCTGAAAAATTAAATAGTGGAGAGAATATAATGGATTATATTGTAATGGATTTGGAGTGGAATCAAAATCCTTATGGTAAAGGTCATTATTATCCGGGACTCCCCTTTGAGATTATTGAAATTGGCGCAATCAGAGTGAGCGATGATTTTCAGATGCTTGATTCCTATCAGCAGGTGATACGGCCTCATATTTATCGGAAGCTGCATTATAAAATTCAGGAAATCACTCATTTCACCAATGCGGAATTAAGTCATGGGGAGGATTTTAGAAGGGCGATTCGGGAGTTTCTTGAATGGTGCGGCGATGATTTTATGTTTTGTACATGGGGCTCGATGGACTTGACGGAGCTGCAGAAAAACATGAAGCATTACCACATGGAGAGAATTTTGGATTTTCCATTGTTTTATGTAGATTTACAAAAGATGTTCAGTCTGCGTTATGACGATGGACATGAAAAGCGAACGCTTTCCAGCGCGGTGGAATTTTTGCAGATTGAGGAAAACCGACCGTTTCACAGGGCGTTGGGAGACGCTTATTACACAGCCCGCGTGATGCAGGAGATGGATTTTGAAAGGTACAAAGACCGGTTATCCATCGACACCTACTATTATCCGCGAGTCAAGGAGGAGGAAATATTCGTCCGGTTTGATGAATATACCAAACGGGTGTCGCGTGAATTCCTATCGCGCGAGGAGATGTTTGCTGATCCGGATATGCACAGTATGACGTGTAATCAGTGTGATGAACCTTTAGAGATTTTGATTGACTGGTTTTCCGATAGCGGGAAAACGTATTATTGTTTGGGAAAATGTCCGAAGCATGGATATGTACGGGGAAAAATCCGTATCCGGAAAGCAGAGGAGGACAGCTTTTTCGGGATTAAAATCATGAAATCAACGGACGAAGAAGGGGCAAACAGTATTTATGAAAAACAGGAACTAATCAGGGAAAAGAGACGTGAGCGAAGACAGAGGTCTCTGGATAAGGAAATCGTCGTAGATGAAATATGGGTAGAAAGTGAAGAAGACGACGATGAATAGAAAAACGGAGTTGCAATCAAAGGATATGCAGCTCCGTTTTCTGTTGTCCAAAAAGAATTATTTTGCATTATTATAATTTTCTATCAGGGCGTCCAGTTCTTCCAACAGACAGTCCACCTTGCCGTAAAAGGCGTCGCTGTTTTCAGGGCGGTCAAAATTGTCCCTGATGGAAGAAAGCGTGCGGATAATTCTGTCCAGACGTTTTTTCCCGTTCCCGTTGAGATACAACAGGTAGCGGCTTCTCTCGTTTTCCTGCGGAGTCATCTTTTTAAGATGCACTTCAATATTCGGCATTTCCCCGATAAAACGATATGTAATCGAAGGGGAAGCGTGGTTGAAAAGTTTTTGAAGATAATAGATATCACCGGTTTCATGATAGTAGTTCCACGCAAATGTCTTTCGCATTGTCTGAGCGCCGATGGAGCTTAATCCGATACGGTGTCCGGCGGCGCGAAGAACGCGGTATGCCTGTTCTCTGGATACCGGCTTGTTTGCAGAAGAATGTCCTAAAATCAAATAAGAATCAGGATCTTTATGCGCAATAAAATCTGCAATAATTTTTTGCAGTTCTTTGGAAAGATAAAAGGTATTTTCGATATTCTTGGTTCCGATTTTTACGGAAATTTCCGATTTTCCGGCAACATCTTTCACCTTAAATTTTAAGATATCCTGAAGCTGAAGTCCGGTGCCGACGCCCAGTTCAAAAAGAATATAGTATTTGTAATCAATCTCCTTTAACTGTTCGCCAAAAAGTTTTAAAGTTTCCTTGTCTTTAATGGGAGCTACCCAATTCATAATAAATCCTCCTATCGATTACGGCGTCTCTTTTGAGCGCGAATACGGTTTATTTTTTTCTGGTGTCTGATAATAAGAATAAGAATAACTGCAATAACAATAATTATGCAGATAATGATAATCAATGATTTCGGAATATGGAATGACTTTTTTGGCTTCCTGACGGAAGCAGAAGCCGTTTCCGTTGTTGTCTGCTTGTCCCTCTCAGCCAGCGCGGCGGTATGGTAAGTGACTTTTGCCGTCCCTACGGTATGTGTTCCGAGCGTATAGGTAACGGTGGCAAAAGAATCTTTTTCCTGAGCAAAGGAAACGCTCGCGGAAAGATTTGAAAACGCCGTATTTTTCGGAACAATTACGACCGAGTCTTTATCAAACGAAACAGAGGTAACGGTATCGCTGAATGGGGATTGGAGCCCTTCATCGGCTGCGCCGAAACCGTCTGTATTTTCCGCCACATTTAATTTTTGAAAATGGCTGAATCCGAAATCCAGCAGGGAAGATGTATCAGAATAGACATACTGCGCATTGGAGTGGAGAACAACGCAAATCAGGCGAAGGCCTTTGCGTTCCGCCATCGTCACGAGCGTAGTGCCCGACTGATCCGTATATCCGGTTTTACCACCGATAATACCTTCGTAGTAAACGGCGTTATATGGGGAAACCATTTTGTGACGCTGCTGCGCGATAAACGCTTCTTTTCGCTTATTGTTTTTCGGAATTGTATAACTGACGGTATTGATAATCTGATTGAAAACATCATACTGCGAAGCCGCCCGCATAATCATCGCCATGTCATAAGCGGTTACATAGTGGTTTTCATCATGCAGACCGTTGGCGTTTGCAAAATGCGTGTTTTTCGCCCCCGCCTGTTTTGCGCGGTCGTTCATCATTGCCACGAAATTGTTGAGATTGCCGGCGACATGTTCTCCCAGCGCAGTGGCGACTTCATTTGCAGACGAAAGCATCAGCGCGTAAAGACAATCCTTGACCGACATTTTCTCGCCCGGCTGACAGCCGATATTGGCGTCCTCCAGATAATTGAGCGCGTTGACCGCTTCGGCAGAAAACGTTACGGTATCGTTGAGGTCGCAGTTTTCTACGGTAAGCAGGGCGGTCATAATTTTTGTAATGGACGCCGGATACATTTTTTTATCTTTCTTTTTATCGTAAAGCACCGTACCTGTGGAAGCGTCAATTAAGACTGCCGTCTGCGCAAAAACATCAGGGCCTTCCGGCCAGTCTGCATCAGACGTACTGCCACCGTTTTTCTGCGCCAAGACAGGCGTTGTCCCGACAGCGCAGACAACCAGTAAAATAAAAATTAGCAGTTTTGATAATAAATTTCTCATAAATAAACCTCTAGTATCAGAGTTTAAACGACTCATTCGATATAAATATGTACTAATCCATTGTACATAAATGAAATCTAAAAATCAATAAAATCAGGAGAAAAAGTCTTATATTGATGATGACATGATACGGGAATATCCGACAAAAAAGAAAAAGATTGAAGCGAAAGGAAAAATATCGTAAACTATGGAACAGAAAGGAGTCGGATTATGAGATTAAGAAATGTACCGGGTTCAAGGGAAGCCATTGCAGAGAGCAGTATGACAGTAAACGAGCCGGAGAAACGGAAAGGAAAATGGAAGGAAGTCTTTGGAAACGACAATCCTATCCGGATTGAGATTGGAATGGGCAAGGGCAACTTCATTATCAAACTGGCGCAGGACAATCCAACGGTCAATTATATCGGAATAGAAAAGTATTCGAGCGTTTTGGTGCGCGCTCTTGAAAAATGTGCGGAGGAAGAACTGCCGAACCTGAAATTTATCCGCATGGAAGCGGAATATATCTGCGATGTTTTTGCGGAAAATGAAGTGGACAGAATTTATCTGAATTTTTCAGATCCATGGCCGAAAGACCGCCATGCGAAACGGCGTCTGACGTCGAAGCAGTTTTTTGAGCGTTATGATGTCATTTTGAAAAAAAACGGAATTGTAGAATTTAAGACGGATAACGATCTGCTGTTTCAGTTTTCTCTGGAGCAGATACCGGAAGCCGGCTGGCAGATAGAGAACTATACATGGGATTTACATCATGACACTGCCATGTTCAAAGGCAATGTCATGACGGAGTATGAAGCGAAATTTTCCGCGATGGGAAATCCGATTCATAAGTTGATTGCAAAACGGTAAAAGTTTCTCAATTTTTTTGATTGCAAAACGGTACGCTATTGCGGTTTCTTGTTTGACGGAGTTGTCAATTTCTTTTTTGGCGGGGCGGCTTTTTTTGCGCTCCGCTTTCTTTATCTAAGACCGGCATATAAATGTCCCTCTGTTTCAGTCTGCCGTCAACAATTTCTTCCATAATACCGGAGACTACGGCAAGGCAAGGCACGCCTAAAAACATGCCGGCAATTCCCGCAATCCAGCCGCCAATCGTGATGGCAAAAATTACCCACAGAGGGCGGAGGCCGGTGGAGTCTCCCAAAATCTTCGGGCCGATAACATTTCCGTCAAGCTGCTGGATAATGATAATCAGCAGACCGAAAATCAGACCGCTTTTCGGCGAGTAAATACAGAGCAGCAGCGCGCAGGGAATTCCTCCCAGAAACGGGCCGAAGTAAGGAATCATATTTGTCACGCAGACAATAATGCTGATTAACAGCGCACATTCGGTAAAGCCCGGCACGCGGAACAGTCCGATAATAAGCATGGACAAAAAGGTCAGCAGTCCGATAATCAGCGAATCCACCATTTTTCCGTCAAAGAAGTTACTGAAAATAGTGATGGCGTGGCGGATAATTTCACAGAAACGGGACGCTTTTTCTTCCGGCATAAACGCATAAATGACACGCTTGATACTGCGCGCCTGTTTCTTTTTATCAATCAGCAGATAGCAGGATACAATCACTGCGACAATAAAGTTAAAGATATAACGGACAACGCTGACGCCGGTGACCACAAGCGTATTTGTGAGTGTCGGAATCAGTTTGTCTAAAGAGTCTTTTACATAAGTATCTGCATTTCCAATCGAAGAAATAACATATTGAAAATTCATATTCGGGTGCTTTTGCGCAAAATTATTGATAAAGCGGATAATCGCATCAGCCCACTCCGGAATTTTCTCAACAAAAAGCGTCAGACTGTTCATGATTTCAGGAATAATATAAATCATTGCAAGAATAATCACGAAAATCACAAGCGCGTAGGCAACCAGAATGGAAAGCGCATTCGCAAGCGTTTTTCTTTTGATGCGGAACCATCTCATGAAAACAGTCAGCCGAAGCCAGTTAATCAGCGGGTTAATTAAAAATGCAATAATAATTCCGATAATAAACGGGGACAGTGTGGAAAGCAGGCCATGAATTATGACCGAAGCATCATTCCAAAAGAAAATCAGTTTGACAACCGCAGCAATAATAATCGTTGTGACAATGGTGTAAATGGAAATCGTAAAATATTTGCTGCTTGCCCTGAATTTATTTTTTTCATTCATATGAAAACTCCTCCAAAGATTCTCTCATTTAGTATAAATAGAAATAGAAATTATAACAAGGGGGAAATAAAATTTCATTGAAAAACTTGTCGAAAACTGTTGCAATGTCCAGATGTTTGTGCTAATATGGCAATGTAACAAATGATATGAAATACGAAAGATAAAATAAACGAAAGTACAGGAGATAAAAGTGCAGGGACGTGGAAAGAGTTCCATGCCCGCTTTTGTCTCCTGTTTTTCTGTTTACGGATACCGGACAGACAGCAGGAAAGATAGCAGGAAGGATAGCCGGATATTATCTGGCTTTCCGTTATCCCTCTGGGATATGGAGGCAGGCGGATTTTCCGGAGACTGCCTTTCAGGGGCGTCAGTGCTGTCCGGATTACAGGTATGAAAATCTAAACATGAATATGGAGGAAAAGAGTATGGGAGAACCAGAAAACAACAGGATTAACAGAAAGCACAAGGATAAGGTATTTATTAAACTGTTCGGCAGCGGGGAGTATAAGGAAAACCTCCTTGCCCTCTACAATGCCTTAAACGGCACCGACTACACAGACACAGGTGATTTACATATCAACACCATTGAGGACGTCATCTACATGGGCTACAAAAACGATGTCTCGTTCCTGCTGTACAGCGAAATGAACCTGTATGAGCACATGAGTAGCTACAACCCGAACATGCCGCTGCGGGGACTGATATACTTTGCAAAACTGATGGAGAAATATGTTGCGCAGGAAAACCTTGACATCTACGGGACTGCGCTGATGAAGATTCCGGAGCCGCGATACTATATCTTTTACAACGGAAAGCGGGAAACCGATGACGAAGTGCTGTTAAAGCTTTCGGACTGCTTTATGCAGAATAAAGCGCCGGGAGAATGTGAGTGGACGGCGCATCTGTTAAATATCAATTACGGAAAAAACAAAAAGCTGTTTGCAAGGTGTAAAATCCTTGAGGAATATGCTATACTGATAGATACGATAAGAGAAAAAAGAAAGACTGTGGAAACCATGGAGGAAGCCGTCAATCTGGCAGTAAATGAATGTATCAAAGAAGGCGTTTTGGAAAAGTTTCTGACAGTCCATAAAGCGGAGGTGTGCGGAATGATTCTGGAGGAGTTTGATGAGGAGAAATATCTGGAGACGGTCGAGGAAAGAGGCATCAGGATCGGTGAGCAGAGAGGAATACAGATTGGAGAAGAACGGGGAAAACAACTTGAGAAAATCAGCACAGCGAAAAAACTTTTGGAAAATCATATAGACCGGCAGGTAATTCTTGTTTCCACAGGACTGAACGAAGAAGAACTAAACAAGATAGAACAGGGTAAACTGTAACAGGGAAATCAAATTTCATCTTCCCCTTTTTATTCCTAAAAATTATGTTATAATAAAAATAAGAAAATAATAGGAGGAGAAAAACATGAAAAAACGAAAAATGATTGTATTTGTGATGTGTATTTTATTAGCTTTTTCGACAATCATTGTACCGGACACAACGAATGTTGAAGCAAAAGCAACGAAAAAAGCATTAAAGTATTTAAAAGGGACATGGCACACAGCGAGTATGCCGGGATATAAGGTTAAATTTACAAAGAAATATGCCAAATACTATGCAGATTATGATGAGAATTTTAATCTGCTTCCAAAAAACAAACTCGGTAAATTAAAGTATAAAAAGAGGATTGTTTATACAAAAAGAAAAAAGGGAAAATGGATTATTAAATTGAAAAACAAAAAAGGATTTCATTATTATAAAACAAATGAAAATGACAAAGAAACTTTAGAATATTGGGGAAAACTCAATGATGTCGGTACATATTCAGGATCGAGCAGCTTGGAAAAATGGAAATAAAAAGAACAATCTCAACACAAGATTACAAACACAGGTTTGAATCACTTAAAAACCCACAAGGTCTATAAAAAAGGCCTTGTGGATTTTTTGATTGATTTTGTGATAAGAAACTGAACAAATTGTAAAATATTGCTTGAAAAAGTAAAAGAACTGTTATATAATAGCATTCGTTCACAGTTGGAACAATTCAATTGAAAAACAAGCGCCTCTAGCTCATTTGGTAGAGCACCTGACTCTTAATCAGGGTGTGCAGGGTTCGAGCCCCTGGAGGCGCACGCGGGTACCGTTTCGAGCATTAAATTGTTTGGGGTGGTACTTTTCTTTTGCAATGAAAAGGATATGAAGGAAAACGAGAATTTCGAGGAGAGCTTGCTCGCCAGAGAAAGTCTCGTTTTTCCTTTATATACGGCGAATGCCGTGAAGTGAGAAGTAGTGCCGTAGGCCCGAATTCGAACTTGTCCTTTTCATGCAAAAGCATGGTAGCGTACTTTTTTAGATTAAAATGAATCAATTTTAAAATCTGTTCACATATTGTTTATATCTAATTTTGTCCACAAATTTGCACACAAATCTGTGGGCAAGCCCTTTATATATGCTTTATTCAGCGTGATTTAATTTTTTAAATTTCTTATTATCCCACTCCATGAATCGCATTTTCAAAAATTCCCACAGCCCGTTTTCTTGTCTGTCTTGTCACATGAGAATAAGTATTCAGCGTAATCTTAATATCGGAATGACCTAATAACTCTTGCACATCCTTTACATTTGCTCCTGCTGCTACCAACGTAGTCGCATAAGTATGTCTCAAACAATGGAAATGAAAATGGCTGATATCCGGAAAATTCTTCTGAACTACCTTATTACACCATTTCAGTGTCTGTGTTGTCAGCAGTTCCCCATCGGGTTTCTGACAAACAAAGGATAATGGAATGACTAGCTCATTGTGATTCATTGACGAAATCGGTTTTCCATGACAGAACCGGGATGTATTTTCAATGACACTCTCGTCATAATCCGTAAATATCTGACAATGTTGTTTTCCGTTAGTTTCAATCATCTGGCAGTAATGCTTCTGATAAAGATTGCCGTAGGTTTCCCGCGCTTCTAGCATTTCATTCTTTGCTTTCTGAAGAATCCTATACAGTGAATCTCCGAAATCAATTACACGAGATTTCCCGTTCTTCGGCGTTTTCAACTCCCAGCATTTTGTGTTGGAATCATAGTACATGGAACGCTTTACATAGATGCATTGGTTTTCAAAATCTACATCATCCCAAGTCAGGCCACAAACTTCTCCGGCTCTCATTCCGGTATGATAGGAAATCTGTACCGGCAACGCCAAAGAATAAGACGTTTCATCATTTGTCAGAAAATCGATAATCCGTTTATACTCGTTATTGGTAATGGTAGGAGCCTTCACTTTCTGTTCATCACCAAAGAGTGTTGCTTTCTTTTCCTTCTTACGGCGTTTCACATACTGCATCAGATTTTCTCTCAAGAACTTCTTTGGAAACACAGCATACTTAAACATTCCATTTAAAACATAGAATTGCTTTCGCATGGAGCTGGGAGAGTAGGCATGTTTCAATTGCTTTCCGTTTTCGTCATACTCGCCAAAGTATTTTTCATCAACATAGGCTTGCAACTGTTCACAAGTCACATCACGAAGTTTTGTATTTCCAAGAGAGTGATTTGCGATGTGCTTCATTACGTTTAAGTGATTGTATTGACTGTTGGTTGTCAGGGGAGCAGTTTCAATCTCTGCCTGATACCACATTTGTGCCAATTCATTCACAGTAATAGAGCCCGGATCGTAAATACATTGTTCTTTATTGTAATCGTCAATCGCCTGCTTTAAAAGTCTATTGGTTTCGGATTTGCTTTCCGAACCACGAAACTCTTTCATAATCCACTTTCCATTGTCATCTTTGATACGGAAACGGTAATACCAGACATTTCCTCGTTTTCTGACACTTCCGTTTTGAATAAAATTGTTGTCGTTCATATTGACTCCTTTCCAAGTAGAAAACCGGTCAGAGTCTAGATATTGTACTTGCGTGTAGGTATATCAAAACTTCGGTCGGTTAAGTACTCTAGTATTTAATTTTCAAGGTACAATTTGTTACCAAGATTTCATATCTCTAATGATTTCTTTATACCGAGTCGGAATGTTCATCTAAAAGATTCTGTATTCTGGTAACTGCAACATCCGGATTCTTTGAATACATTCTAATGATGTCGCCCATCTCATTCAAAGTGTTGATGGTGTGGGTAACTTCTCTTAAGAAAAGTATCTCGTTGAATTCATCTGCTGATTCAAAGCCTGCGGTTTTGGCAAGGTTATCGTTGCTATTGTTACCGGAGTATTTCTCACAGGCGGTTTTAAATGAATCATTGAATGCTGCATACTCGCGAAGCATCAATAGAAGTAAGGCTTTGGAAAAATCTGATTCCCTTTCTTTCATATCAAGAGGAAAAATGGTTAGAATGTCCGACATGGTATCCCGGATTTGTAATTCTCTCTTATCCGTAATGTCTGTTTCGTAATCATCCGTTTCACCCTTTAGCCATTCCACAGAAACATGAAGTGCTTCGGCGAGACCTTCCAGAATAAGTTTCTTGGAATTGTCAATTGTGCCTGCTTCATATCGTTGTATCGTAGACTTGTTTACATCCATCTTTTCAGCGATATACTGCTGACCGAGATTTAATTCCAATCTTCTTTGTTTGATTCTGCTTCCAATGAGTTTGCGTAATTCTTTATCTTTCATTTTCAGCAACCTCCTTTTCGGTATGAACATACTATAACACAGATAAAGCATTATTGCAATATGCAATTTTATAAAAAGAAACAGGAGTGCAAAATGCTTGACAAGATTTCATAAAGTGTTATAATAAACACTCAATCAAGTTGCGTATTGCAACGGAAAGAAGGTGAGGCTTATGAAAAAAGATAAAATTGCCTTTACGATTGAGGAGGCATCTGAATACACAGGAATCGGAAGAAACACTATAAGAAATCTGGTGGAGTGGAAAAAACTCCCGGTACTGAAAGTAGGAAGAAAAGTACTTGTCAAAACAGATATTCTGGAAACATTCATGACCATGAATGAAGGGAGAAATCTACGAGACAGGGCTGATGTAAAGGCAGTTACAAGAAACACAAAAATATAAAAGGGCAGTCCGGAAACTACCCTTTCAAAGATATCAGACCGAAGTCATGATATACCTACACGCAACTAAATTATATCATGTTTCCGGTTTGGTTATCAACAAAAATTTGCTATAACGGTTTTCAAAACGAGCATTAGCAAATGCATGAACATTGATAATAAAAGAAGCATTCCTATAGAACATGAAATTTGACAATTAAAAAAATCTCCCAGTATGATGTAAGAAAGTTTGGCGACTTTTA
>CANRMF010000055.1 GCA_947631665.1 uncultured Lachnospiraceae bacterium
GCGGGATTTTATGGGGATTACCGTTTTTTTGAGGATTATCATCTGTGGGCCGTCATGTTGAAACAGGGCTGCCGCGGGTATAATGTGCAGGAAAATCTTGTGTATATGCGCGCCGGAGACGGAATGTATGAACGGCGGGGCGGGTTTTCCTATATTCCCTGCATTGTCCGTTTCCAGAGAAGTTTAAAACAGCTTGGATATATCAACGGATTGGAATTTGCAGTTACCGTCGTTTCCCGTTCGGTAGTCAGTATTATTCCGGGAAAACTAAGGAAAGCAGTTTACAAAAAAATTCTGCGCAAATAAATGATGAAAACGCTTTCCGGTTCAGTGCGGTACGGGAAAGCGGAGAATGGAGCATTACATGAAAAAGGCGCTGTTAAAATTTTTTTTCAAGCCATTAACATTGTTGAATAAAATCATAAAGAAAGATCCGAACCTGATTTTCTTTTATTCCAATTTAGGATTTCGCGACAACGTCAGGGCGTTTTATGAGTATCTGATTGAACATCAGTATCAGAAGCATTACCGGATTGTAGTAAGCGTCAATGACTTTGAGGAATATGAAAAAACGGCGCCGGACGGAGTTTCTTTTATCGGAAATAAACAGGGAATCCGGATTTTTCTGAGAGCAAAGTACGCTTTTTATTGTTTTGGAAAATATCCGATTAAACCTGCAAAGCGGCAGATGGTCGTCAATCTGTGGCATGGCACGCCGCTGAAAAAAATTGGCAATCTGCAGCAGGGATATGAGCGGACGGACTACAATTTCTTTACAAAAGTTCTGACTTCAGCCCCAATGTACAAGCCGGTCATGGCGGCGATTTTCGGTTGCAGGGAAAGTCAGGTAGAGGTGATGGGAAATCCGCGAAATGATGAGATGTTTTGGACAAACAGGCTGGTTGACACCGCAATCCGCAGGGGAAGCCGCAAGGTGTTCGCGTGGCTTCCGACATATCGGGAATATGACGGAGATTTTGTTATTTCTACATTAAATGAAAAGGATTTGGCAGAGCTGAACGAATATCTCAGGGAAATTCAATGCCGCATGGTGGTTAAAATACACCCGATGCAGCAGGTGGACACCGCAAAGATGCGCTATTCATATATTGATTTTATTACAGAGGAGCAGTTGAAACAGCAAAAGATGACCGTATATACGCTGCTTCGGAATGCAGATGCGCTGATTACGGATTATTCGTCCGTCTATTTTGACTATATGCTGTTAGACAGACCGATAGCGTTTGCCGTAGGAGATATGGAGGAGTATGCGTCTGAGCGCGGTTTTGTCTTTGAAAATCCAAAGGATTATATGCCGGGCATGGAAATTAAAACGCTGTACGATATGGAAAAATTTATTGCGGATACTTTTAACGGAGAAGATCCTTTCCGCAGACAGAGAGCGTCCGTCTGCGACAAAGTCAATTATTATAAAGATGGGGACGCCTGCGAGAGAATTGCAAAGCGGTTTTTAAAGGAAAGAAATTATGAAACAGATTAAAAACTTTTTAAGATGGCTGATGCTTATCTTCAAAAGAATTTTATATTTTATTGCGAAAAAAACGACAAAAATCAATGCGCGCCGGATTGTGTTTGAAAGTTTTCAGGGAAGAAGTTTTTCCTGCAATCCGAAAGGCATTTATCATGCAATGCTTCGCGACGAAAACTATCGGGACTTTGAGTATATATGGGTTTTCAGGGACGTGGAAAAAGGAAAAAAACTGGTGGACAACCGCGTCGTCAAAATTGTCCGGTTTGAAAGTTTTTCCTATTATAAGGCGCTGGCAGGCGCAAAATACTGGGTATTTAATTCCAATACGCGCAGTTTTTTGAAACCGCGCAGAGAACAGGTTTTTGTGCAGACATGGCATGGCACGCCGCTCAAGAAAATCGGCTGTGACGTCGTGAAAGAAGGAAATGCGGTGACAAAGGTTTCCGAAATTCCGAAGATTTACAACAGGGAGGCGGAAAAAATTTCTTATATGATTTCTCCGTCCGCGTATTGTACGGAAAAACTGATTTCCGCGTTTCGCCTGAGAGAACATCAAAAAGAAGATATCGTACTGGAGGTCGGGTATCCGAGAAATGACAGTTTATTTCAGTATACAGAGGATACAATAAAACATATCAGGCAGAAGCTTGGAATACCGTCCGGCAAAAAAGTAATGCTGTATGCGCCGACGTTTCGGGATAACCGTCATTCTACGGTCGGAGGCTTTTTGGCGGACACAAAAATGGACTTTGGCAAAATGAAGGAAAATTTTGGCAGGGACTATGTTCTTTTGTTCCGCACGCATTATTTTATTGCGCAGCAGATGAATATAGAGCAGTATCGGGGATTTGTACTGGACGTCTCAGGAGTTGATGATGTCAATGAGCTCTATTTAATCAGCGATTTGCTGATTACCGATTATTCTTCCGTTTTCTTTGACTACGCAAATTTAAGGCGGCCGATGTTTTTTTACATTTATGACTACAAAGAGTACAAAGAGTCTGTTCGCGATTTATACTTTGATATGAAAGAACTGCCGGGGCCGGTTGTGACGTCGCAGGAGCAGTTGACCGACGCCATAAAGCGCTATGACGCGGCAAAATGGAAAGAGCGCTATGAGAGATTTCATGAAAAATACAATTATTTAGATGATGGAAACAGCGGAAAAAGGGCTGTGGAAAAAATGATATCCGGTCAAAAAAGCGGAAAATGAAGGGAATATAAAGCGGGAAATGAAGGAAATATAAAACCGTTGACTATTTTCGACAGAATCTTTACAATGGTTGAGGAAAGTCGTAAATATAAATAAAACGCATTATGAGGAGAATAAACTATGAAACGAGTGATTACGTATGGAACTTTTGATATGCTTCATTATGGACATATCAATTTGCTCAGGAGAGCAAAAGAGTTGGGAGATTATCTGGTAGTAGTGCTCTCTACGGACGAGTTTAACTGGAACTCAAAGCAGAAGAAATGCTATTTCACTTATGAACAGCGGAAAATGGTTCTGGAATCTATCCGGTATGTGGATTTAGTCGTTCCGGAAGAAAACTGGGAGCAGAAGGTTTCCGATGTGCAGAATTATATGATTGACACCTTTGTTATGGGAAGCGACTGGGAAGGAAAATTTGACTTTTTGAAGGATTACTGCGAGGTCGTGTATCTTCCAAGAACAGAGGGAATTTCCACCACACAGATTAAGACGGATTTAAACAATAAAGATATGACAAAGAAATAAGGAAGGTTTTGGCGAAGGTTGGAGGAAGCAAATGATTAGCATTATCGTGACGTTCAAAATGGATTTAAAATATCTGAGGGATTGTCTGGAAAGTATTGCGGTACAGGAGTATCACGATATTGAAACCATTCTGGTATCAGACCATACCACAGAGGATATAACGGCGCTGGCGCAGGAGTATGAGCAGAAAATCAATTTGTCGGTTTATGAACTCGAGGACGGGAAGACAGGCGTTTCAGCGGCCAGAAATCTGGGACTTGAAAAAGCTTCCGGCGAATATCTGATGTTCCTCGACAGCGACGATTTTATTCTGGACGGTACGCTGAAAAGTTTTATGGACGTTATGGAAGAAGACACCGACATTGTGTACGCCCAGCTCCGCAATACGCGGGGAACCAGAGAAGCATATATTGAAGGCAGGGCAGAGCCGTTTAAGGGCGAGGACGAAGTGCTGGAGGCGCTCGATTTTAACGACTACTTTAATTATTGCATAGAACGGTACAAGGTATTGGAAAAACTTACGATTCTTGCCTGCCTTTACCGCGCGTCCCTGTGGAAAGAAAACGGGATACGGTTTGACGACGCGTTGATTTTTTATGCAGACGTAGCGGTTATGGCGCAGGTTTTCAGCAAGGCGGAAAACATCAAAGGCGCTGAGGGCGCCGTCTATATTAAAAGACATCACAATGACAAAGTGAACAATCCGTCGCTGCTGCAATACCCGAAGGACGAAACCATGTCTTATTACATTAAGGCGTATAAAGAAGCGATTGCAGTCGTTGAGGACGAAAAAATAGAAAAACATCTGAATTTGGTGCTGGCAAAATTTATATCCCGTCTGTTCCCAAAAAAATATCGGGGCAGCGAAGATGATAAATGGCGCGGCGAGTATTATGACCAGTTGTTGGAAATCTCACAGACGATTGACAAAAAGTATATTAAAAAATCAGATATGTTCCGTCGGAATAAAAAATATGTGTTTGCTTTTATGAAAGGCGACAGATCAAAGATTGGCAAAATATCAAACAGGCTGCTCGCAAAAAGAAAGATGAACCGGATTCTGACGGATAAGAGATTTCGGAATAAAACGATTACGCTGTATTTCTTCAACAAAATGTCTTTGAAAAAGAACTGGGTAGTTTTTGAGAGTTTTATGGGGCGGAACTATTCCGGTCAGCCAAAATATATTTATCAGTATATGCAGGAACACTGCGGCGACAAATACCGGTATATCTGGATTGTCGATAAGCGTGGAATTAAAATAGGCGGAAACTGCAAAAAAGTAAAGCGCTGGAGTCTGCGGTATTTTTATTATATGAACCGCAGTAAATACTGGGTGCTCAATATGCGCCAGCCGTTGAGCGTTATCCGCAGGGAAGAAACGGTGATGCTCCAGACGTGGCATGGCACGCCGCTCAAAAAACTGGCGTTTGATTTGGAAAATATTCATTCGTATACGCCGAAATATAAGGAAAATGTATTTAAACAGACACGCGGCTGGGATTATATGCTTTCTGACAACCCGTATTCCTCCAAATGCTTTACGAGCGCATATATGCTTGAGGACGGACAAATCCTTGAGGCGGGATATCCGGCAAATGATCCGATGTATGCGGAGGATAAAGAGCAGCGGGCGGCGCAGATCCGGCAGAAACTTGGAATACCGGCGGATAAAAAGGTCATTTTATACGCTCCGACATGGCGCGACGACCAGTTTATTGACACCGGCGAATATGGATTTGAACTCGACCTTGACGTAAAGAAACTGCAGGCGGAATTTTCAGACCGCTATGTCCTTTTAATGCGTCTGCATTATCTGGTGGTAGAGCATCTGGATATGAAGCAGTATGGCGATTTTACGATAGACGTATGTAACTATGACGACATTACCGATTTGTACCTTGTCACCGACCTGCTGATTACGGACTATTCCTCTGTGTTCTTTGATTTTGCAAATTTAAAGAGACCAATGCTCTTTTATATGTACGATTTAGAAAATTATCGGGATAACCTGCATGGATTTTACCTGAATATTGAGGAAAGCCTTCCGGGGCCGATTTTACAGACCAATGAGGAGGTCTGTGAGGCGATACGGGATATTGAAAATATTCAGGAAGCGTATGCGGAAAAATATCAGAAATTTTATGACGAGTTCTGTTGTCTGGACGACGGACATGCGGCAGAGCGCGTAGTAGATACAGTGTTTCAACAGTAAAACAGAAATTCAGAATACGGGGAGCGGCATCATAACAGAAATTTAGAATACGGGAAGCGGTATCATAACAGAGAATTGAAACCGCTTCCCGTTTTACGAAACAATTGTTAAAACCGGCTGAGAACGGCGTTGGCAAAGCCCGCCCAGTATTTTGTGACATTTCCAATCATTTTTATCTCATCAAACTGCATAGAGCCGAGAGTACGCCGCACTTCGTGGGCAAAAAACTTTTTGGTTTCCCGTATGCAGAATGGCAGCGCGTACCAGACTAAAATCCGCACTTCTGCGGGCAGACGATTAAAATATTGTTTATTCTTCTCGTCTTTAAACGAAGTCACCAGCAGCGTCACGTCTGTCTTTTCAAAATCAACCGTTTCCAAATATTTGAGCAGTTCATCATAATGGGTATCCTGATTTACCCGCGTGTTAAAACAAATAAGGAGACGGGTTTTATTTTGGCAAAATCCTTCAAAAGCGTAAATCCCACTTGTTGCGCGCTGATACTGGCGCAGGTAAAATTCGGAAACATCTTCCCTCAGCGCAAGGTCTTCTTCCGGTAAAAAGAGTTTTTTAAACACAATGTCAATCAGGCGTTTACAGCTCTTTCCGTCTTCATTATAGGTGCACCATGAGCGCATTGCCTGATAACGCTTCTGATAAGTTTTGAGATACTCGTCCGGCGTTTTGGTAATCAGGGACAAAGCCTGACAAACTTCCTCCTGTTCTGAGGAGACCAGTCCCGGCAAGGTGTCCGTAGGGACATAAAGCCCACGACCGATTTCGTACTGTTCTAAATCCGGCACATAAAAAATCATCGGTTTTCCCGTCACTAAATAATCAAAAAAAATACTGGAGTAATCAGAAATCAGCACATCAACAACGGACAGCAGTTCATTGGTGTCAACCGTAAACGGAATTAGAAAATCCCGCAGGGAGGAATCCTTTGCCAAAATCCGATAGAGGAAATAGTGGACGCGCAGATAAATCCGATATTCGTCGCGGTTGACGGCGTCGGCAAACCGGCAGACGAGCTGTTTCAACCCGTTGATATCGTAGTCAAGCCGGTCGTAAAGATTTCCTTTCCACGTCGGAGCGTATAAAATAATCTTTTTATCCGTCTGAATACCGAGACGGTTTAATTTTTCATACACATACTTTTTGTCCGGTGAAATCAGACAGTCTATGCGGGGCGTGCCGATTTCCAAAAGACGGCCCTCAAACAGCTCGTCAAGTTTATAGGAACGGCGGTACATAATATCCGTCATAAAACGGTTGGAAGATAAAAGGTAATCGGCAGACAGAAAATGTCTTGCCGGCCCTCTTGCATTTTCAACCCGTTCAACGGCGTGCTCGTATCCCATATATTTTGTCGGTACGCCATGCCATGTATTGATATAGACCTGCTCCGGACGCTTTTCAAAAAAATAGCCGAAGGTCGTGTTGGCAATCAGATACCCGCATGTGGCCAGAAATTCATAGTAAGCAGAGGAAGCGCGCTTTACAATCAAAACATTGTCCAAGGACGAAAATTCCTGTGTGTTGGGGCCGGCGAGTTCCAAATCGTCAATCGCCCAGACATGGACAAAATCAGAAAAACGGGCGTCGCTTAAAAGCGCCTTGAAAATAGCACGCGGATTGTCTAAAATCCCCAGTCCGGCAAACGCCTCATAAAAAATATAATTTTCTTTTACGGGCTTTTTTAAAGCGTTAAAGTATACCTTTTTCCCATAGTCTTTTTGGGATATGAAAAAAGGCTGTAAAATCCTTTTCACCAGTCTTTTTATTTTTGTTTTCGCTGATGACCGTATGGTCGGTTTGATCTTATCCATATGCGCTCCTACACTGTATTTAAACCAAATCTTCTAACTGTCTCATAGTTTCGCGGTTGTATTCCTGATAACTGAACTGATAAGGCGGCGCGCCCTGCTCCAAAAACTGTTCCATGCCGCAAAAAATACTTTCCACATCGGTATCTGTCAAAATCTGTCCGTTTGGAATTACTGCAGAGCGGTACGAGCCAAACCGGGACATGATAATCGGCATGGAAAGCAGCCGCGCTTCTAAAATGGAAACCGGCTGTCCCTCATAGAGGGAAGGCAGCACAAAGCAGTCGCATTCCTTCATAATCTGAAACGGATTTTCCACATTTCCGGTCAGGTATACTTTTCCGTCCAGATGCAATTCGGAAACCAGAGCGGACAGGGAAGCCCTCAAAGGGCCGTCGCCTAAAATGTAAAGCCTTGTATTGTGGTATTTTTCATGTATTTTTGCAAAGGCAAGGATCAGCGTCTCCTGATTTTTTTCCGGCGAGAGCCGTCCCATATTGACAAAGGAAATCAGGGAGGAATCTAAAATTTCAGAAATTCCCATCGCTGTGGCGCTTTGCAGAGAGAGAGGGTTTCTGATGCCGGACAAAACCCGTTCAAAGTTTGCGGTATTCCGGACAAACGCGCACCGGTCGGATAAATGGCTGTAACCGATTTTTTCCAGATTTACTTTCATGATATCTTCAGAGCAGCCGACAATCCTGTCGTAAAAACCGTAAGTGGAGAACACGACGCGCAGCTCCCGGCGGTGCGGATATTTCCCACCGACGGATTTCTGCTGGTCGGCTTTCAAATCGTTATGCTGCCAGATCAGTTTTTTCGCATATCCGGCGCTTAACAGCAGGATAGAATAAAACGAGCCGTAGCCGGAATAATCGATTACGGTATCAAACAGGCTTTCTCCGAAACAGCGCCGGAACTCGCGGTCATACATTGCCTTTGGATAAATCTTTTTCATCAATGGAAAATGAAATCCGAAAACCCGCAGAAAATCATTGCGGATTTGTTCCAAAAATGTTGCCGGAGTATAATCAATCCGCGCAAATGCGCGCGCCTGCTTTGGCAGGGAGCAAATCATCGCCCTGCTTTCGTCGGACTTTAAGTTTGCCGCAAAGACGGTCACGTCGTATTTATTGTAATCCAGATATTGCAGGGTGTTGAAAAGCGCGGTGGAAATTCCGTTCATGCGCAGGCCGCCTGCAAAAAATAAAAGTTTCTTTTTCTCTGACGCGCAGGAAATAAGCCGGTAAGGTCTGCCGTCTTTATCCACAGTGCGACGCCGGAAGACAATATCAATAATCCGGCGGGAAACCTGTCCGTCGTCATAAGGGCAGGCAAACTGTCTGGACTGCCGGTAGAGCTCTGCATATTTGGCGCAGACCTGTGAAAGACGGTTGATGGCGTCCCCAACCTCTGAAAGCGTGGTGAGCGCAGGGCCCGGCAGGTCGGAAGGTTTTAAATAAAGTCCACGTTCATTTTGGTATTTGTCTAAATCCCTGATATAAAACAGCACCGGTCTGCCGCTGGCGAGAAAATCATAAAAAATACTGGAGTAATCGGAAATCAGAATATCCGTTACGGACAGCAGTTCGTTGGTGTCCATTTCTGCCGGAACCATCATCTCGGAAAGTTTTCCTGATTTCGCCAGTTCTTTATAAACAACCTGATGCGGTTTAATTAAAATCTGATACGTTCCGGTATCAATCATCTGTTCGAGCGTATTCTTAAATCCGGTAAATTCCTCCGCGTCAATTTCCGGTTTGTAATAATCGCTGCCTTTCCAAGTCGGCGCGTACAGAATAATCTTTTTGCCGGCGTCGACAGGTACGCCGAACGACGAAAGTTTTTCCAAAACCGCCGGACGTTCAGCCTCAAACAGACGGTCGTTTCTCGGATATCCTTCTTCAATAATTGTTCCCTGATAAAGACCGTCCAGTTTATATTTCTCCCTGTAAATAGAAGTCAAAAACGGGTTTGCCGAAATCATGTAATCCGCTGAAAGAAAATTGCGCAGGACATTGGAAATCGTCGCCGCAGAATCCGGAATGTCGTAGCCCAGACTTTTCAACGGCGTGCCATGCCATGTGTTGACGTATATCTGCTCCGGTTTTTTGCAATAATAATAAGGCATGGAGACATTTGTAATCAGGTATCCGGCGGACGCCAGAGCCTTCAGGTGCGCTTTGCTGTGCCGTTTTACGGTAATAACGCAGGCGTCGTCCTTCATGGGATTTTGAATGTCGTCGGAGTCAAGCACCCAGATATGTTTCATGTGCTGAAATTCAGGGTCGTTTTTCAGCGCGAGAAATAACGCATACGGATTGCAGATAAATCCCCTGCCGAAATAAGAATCATATAGCACGACATTTCTGTCAACGTCCAGATGTTTATAATATTTTGCGTATCTGGAACGCCTGAGGGTTACCTTCAGGCTTCCCGCTTTTTTTCTGATAATTCCAAGTACGTTCATGAAATTCTCCCGTTCTTACATATTTATATACATCATATCACAGATAGATTGTTTTTCAAAACCTTTTAGGCGTGGTATAATAATGAAGAAAATATCGCTGACGCCTGCGTCAAGAGGGATTTGGCGAGTATCCTCCATCGGGACGCCGGTCGGGGTGGTATAATAACGGGGGGAGAGATTTGACAAACATTGCAAATATTATATAATAATGTGAGTATTGCATTTGTACATACGGAGGATTTATGAAGAAATATATAGATAGTTTTTTTAGATATCGGTATTTGTTGAAGGAACTTGTCGTAAAAGGAATCCGGTTAAAGTACCGGAGGTCTTATCTCGGTCTGGTCTGGACGCTGCTCGAACCATTGCTTACGACGATGGTTCTGACGCTGGTATTCGGCACGCTGCTCGGCAGGGGAGACGCGCTGTACCCAATCTATATTTTGTCCGGACGTTTGATTTACAGTTGCTTTTCCAGTTGTTCTAAAATTTCCATGCGCTCCATCAGGTCAAATCAGGCGATGATTAAGAAAGTCTATGTGCCGAAATATTTATACCCATTGTCCAGTACTTTATACAATTACATTCTGTTTTTGCTCTCGCTGATTATTCTGGCGGTGATGTCGATTGTTTTCAGGGTGTCGTTTACATGGCATGTGATTGAGGCGGTCATTCCGTTGGTGATTTTATTTATTTTAAGCATCGGAGCGGGGCTGATTTTGGCGACGGTCTGTGTGTTTTTCAGGGACTTGGAATATTTGTGGGACGTTCTGCTCATGCTGATTATGTATTGTTCCGCAATTTTTTATAAGCTGAATGATATTGGCGGTGCGGCAAAGTCCGTTCTGAGATGGAATCCGCTCTACTGTATTATCAGCAATTTCCGGACGGTTTTAATGGAAAAAGGTTCGCTGTTTTACGGAACGGATACCGCAGGGCTTTCCTGCCCGACAATGCTGGTTTATTCGGCGGTGTTCAGCGTTGTGGCGTTGATTATCGGAATTATTTTATTTAAGCGGCATCAGGACAGGTTTATCTTGCACATATAGGAGGAACTATGGGAAAGGATAAAGTTGCACTTAAAGTGGAAAATATCAGTATCCGCTTTAATCTCAGCAAAGAAAATGTGGACAATCTCAAAGAACTGCTGATTAAAAAAATCAAGGGCGAGAAAATCCGCTTCAATGAATTTTGGGCGCTTCGCGATATCAATTTTGAATTGAAAAAAGGAGACCGTCTGGGAATTTTAGGATTGAACGGCGCGGGAAAAAGTACGATATTGAAAATTATTGCGGGCGTATATAAGCCGACGACCGGAAAAGTGACCAGATACGGGCATATTGCGCCGATGATTGAACTGGGCGCGGGCTTTGATCCGAACTATACGGGACGGGAAAATATTTATCTGTACGGCTCCGTACTCGGATTTTCCAGACCGTTTTTAGAGTCCAAGTATGAGGAAATTCTTGAATTTTCTGAGTTGGGCGACTTTATTGACGTGCCGATTAAAAACTATTCTTCCGGTATGAAAGCGAGACTTGGATTTTCCATAGCGACGGTGGTTGAACCGGAAATTTTGATTTTAGACGAGGTGCTTTCCGTCGGAGACGCAAAGTTCCGTAAAAAATGTGAGAAAAAAATGCAGACCATGTTTGATCATGGCGTTACGGTACTTTTTGTTTCCCACAGCTTAGATCAGGTAAAAAGGCTGTGTAACAAGGCAATTCTGCTGGAGCATGGACGGCTGATTGCGCAGGGCGATATCAACGACGTTGCGGAAATCTACGAGTCCATGTTGAATGATTAAGGAGAGCGTATGTTAGGAATTATCGGAGCAATGGAGGTAGAGGTCGAAGGCATCAAGGCCGCAATGCAGGAAGCGGAAGTAAAGACTGTTGCGGGAATGGACTTTTACTGTGGAAAAATCAGCGGAAAAGAGGTTGTCGTAGTAAAATCCG
>CANRMF010000056.1 GCA_947631665.1 uncultured Lachnospiraceae bacterium
CGTTGATTTTGACAATCTCTAGTATACAGGTAAATCCACGATGGTACAAATGTGAGGTCACTTCATATTATCTAAAACTTTCTGTTTACAGTATAACCCACATTGCGACAAAAACCAATCACATTCTTTTGAACCTATCAAAAAAACAGGCATAAAATAGTATTGTAAAAAAGAATAGGGAGAAAAGTATGGATTGTAATTGCAGTCAGAACGGAAGACCTTACGGGCAGGGAATGTCCGGCCGCCCGATGTCTTCCAATGCGAGAAATATGTATTACGGCCGAAACCCGATGAATGGGAGAGGAGTCGGCGGTCAAAACATGAATCACAGGGGAAATAATTGTGGTTGCGGTATGAACGGCCACGTTTCAGGAATTCAAAATGATAAAAAGTACGACGGGTGCAATATCGGAAATGAACCGGTAGATAAAATGGAGATTGGCATGTGTTATGTTCCATGGCAGAAATGGCAGAATATTTTTAATCTGGACGAGGGACTTCAAAACGGCACAATCTTTGCAGACTTATGTAAACCATATTTAGGGAGGCCGGTGAAATAATGGAAAATATGAATCGAGAAAAACTGATGCTGCTTGTCCAGAAAGCCAATTTTGCACTGTATGATGTGAAGCTGTTTTTAGACACGCACCCAAATTGTCAGGAAGCGCTGGACTATTATCACGAAGTGAAGAAAATCCGCAAAAAAGCGTGGAGGGAATATACAGAAAATTACGGCCCGCTGAGCGCGGAGGACGTCATCAATGACGATTATTGGGATTGGGCGACAAATCCATGGCCTTGGGAAGGAGGTAACTGCTAATGTATAGTTATGACAGATTTTTACAGTATCCGGTAAACATTAAAACAAGAAACCCGAAGATTGCTCAGGTAATTATCAGCCAGTACGGCGGGCCGGACGGCGAACTGTCCGCCTCCCTCCGTTATATGTCCCAGAAGTTTGGCACAAAAAACAAAAAAGTGGCGGGACTGCTCAATGACATTGCAACAGAGGAACTAGCCCATGTTGAAATTGTCGGAACGATTGTGTCCCAGTTGGTAAAAGACCTTCCATGTGATGAAGTAGATACGGCGGGATTTGAAAAATACTATGTGGATCACACATTGGGAATTTGGCCGCAGGCTGCCAGCGGAATGCCGTTTTCTTCTACAATGTTCCAGTCCTCCGGAGATCCGATTGCAGATTTGATGGAAGATTTGGCAGCAGAGCAGAAGGCGAGAAAAACGTACGACAATATTCTGACGCTTGTAAAAGACTGCGAAGTCACAGATCCGATTAAATTCTTGAGACAGAGGGAAATCGTGCACTTCCAGCGGTTCGGTGAAGCACTCCGCATGGTTCAGGACGATTTAAACAGCAAAAACTTCTACGCATACAACCCTAGCAGTTGTAAGAGATAGTACAAAAACTTTTCACAGGGAGATTGATGTATTGCAAGATACACAATCTCCTTTTTTGTGGTATAATGACGAGGAAAATCTCGATGACGCTTGCGTCAAGAGAGATTTGACGAGTATCCTCATCGAGACGTCAGTCGAGATGGTATAATGTCCGCGAAAGCAATAAGCCGTGGGGAGATGTCGTCCGGCAAAGCGGCTGCTTGCAGACGGCTTTGCCGGACGACAACGACATAGGGCGCAAGCCCGCGACTGAGAGAACACGAAGTGTTCGCGAGGTGCGCACGGCTTTATAAAAAATGAGGAAAATACGCAAGCCCGCGACCGAGAGAACACGAAGTGTTCGCGAGGTGCACACGGCTTTATAAAAAATGAGGAAAATGCGCAAGCCCGCGACCGAGAGAACACGAAGTGTTCGCGAGGTGCGCACAGCTTTATAAAAAAAGGAGGAAAAGCGATGGACAGACAGACATTTCAGACAATTATATTTGATTTAGACGGAACGCTGGTCAATTCCGCACAGGGTATTTTCAATTCAATTCTTTATGCCCTGAAGGAAATGGGTATCGAAAATGTGAAGCGGGAGAGCCTGTATCCGTTTATCGGGCCGCCGATGAAGGATTCTTTTATGGAATTTTTGCATTTTCCACAGGAAAAGGCATTGCAGGCGGTGGAGTTGTATCGGGCGCATTACCAGAAAAAGGGACTTTATGAAATCGAACTTTACGACGGTATGGAAGAAACGCTGAGAGCATTAAAAAACGCAGGGAAAACAATCCTGATGGGGACGTCAAAGCGCGAACTCTTTGCAAAAAAGATTGCGGAATATCTGAATATCAACGATTGTTTTGATTTGATTGCGGGTTCAAATTTTGAGGGAACGAGAGATAAAAAACGGGAGGTGCTCGAATATGCCCTCCATCAACTCGGCATTGAGGATTTTTCCAAAGTCTTAATGGTGGGCGACCGGAAATTTGACGTGCTCGGCGCGGGGGAATTGGGGATTGATACGCTGGGCGTTTTGTATGGATTTGGCAGCCGGAATGAATTGGAAACTGCCGGCGCAAAATGGATTGTGGAAACGCCAAAAGACATTGCAAAATTGATTTTGGAAAAATAGATTTCTGATAGTTTCTGCGGAAAAAGTATTGTATAATAAAAATACGGATAGAAATAAAATTCAGACCGGAAGACAGGAGGAAAAGCAATGAAGGGGTTTACAAAGTTATTACTGTCGGGAATGGCTGCCGTTTTGGGAATTTTTGCGGCAGGCGGAATTTCCGTTGCGGCGGCAGGCAGTACAAATTACAAACTAATCTGGAGCGATGAGTTTAACGGAACTTCGCTTGACACGACGATTTGGAATTATGATATCGGAAATTCAGGCTGGGGCAATAACGAATGGGAAAATTATACGGACAGCGAGGATAATGTTAAGGTGCAGGGCGGAAATCTGGTCATTACCGCGCGGGCAGAAAAAAATGAGGCGGGAAAAGTAGAGCAGTATACGTCCGGACGGCTGAATACCAGCGGCAAAGCGTCTTTTAAATTCGGCAAACTCGAAGCCAGAATTAAAGTGCCAAACGATATGGGACTCTGGCCGGCGTTTTGGCTGCTGGGGCAGAATGAACCGAAGGGCTGGCCTTATTGCGGCGAGATTGATATTCTGGAAACATGGAATTCCACAAATTTTGCGCAGGGTACTATTCACTGGGAAAACGAGGTCAGCAAACCGAAAAGGGATTCCTATCTGACGGGCTCTGTCACTCTGGCGGATAAGACGCAGTGGCACGTTTACGGGCTGACGTGGACGCCGAAGACGATTTCCTTCAGCGTCGATGATAAAATATACAAGACAATTGATATTACCGCTGCGAATAAATCAGAGCTGCGGGGAGATGAATATTACATTCTGTTAAATTGCGCTGTAGGAGGCAATCTTCCTTATGTAGGGCCAAATGAGGATTTTACATCGGCGCAAATGCTGGTTGATTATGTACGCGTTTATCAGAGAGAGAGCGACGGCGGCTCTGCAACGTTTAAGAGCAATTATATGAGTCAGGTTCCGTCTTATACGGTGCAGTTTAAAAATCTTGGAAAGACGGTTTCAACACAGACTTTGCGGAGTGGAGAAACGGCCGTAATTCCAAAAGTCCGGAGAAAAAAATATAAATTTAACGGCTGGTATCAGGGAACAAAAAAATTTACGGACGAAAACCGAATCAGCGCAAATCTGACAATCCGTACAAAATGGAAAAAAATCAAACTGAACCGGCCGAAAATCACTTCTACAAAACAGTATTACAAAAGAGCGTTGTCCCTGCGGTATAAGGCAAAGGGCAAGTTTGACGGATTTCAGGTTCAGGCGGGAAAGAAAAAGCGCATTACGGAATCAAAGACCATTACGGTTTTAGGGTTTAAATCCAAAAAAACCTACAAAGTAAAGGTGCGCGCATATTCCATAGATTCGACCGGAAAGAAAATCTTTGGAAAATGGAGTAAAGCCGTAAAGATAAAAGTAAAATAATGTTGGCATTCGTAGAAAAATCGGGTATAATTTAATTTGTTAAATTTAATTTATGGAGGTACAGTATGTTAGTATCAGCAAAAGAAATGTTAGAAAAGGCAAAAGCAGGACATTATGCTGTCGGACAGTTTAATATCAACAATCTTGAGTGGACGAAATCCATTCTCCTGACAGCGCAGGAATTAAACAGCCCTGTAATTTTAGGTGTGTCCGAAGGCGCCGGAAAGTATATGACAGGATTTAAAACTGTTGCAGCAATGGTAAAAGCGATGGACGAGTCATTGGGCATTACCGTTCCGGTGGCGCTTCATTTAGACCATGGTACATATGAAGGCTGTTATGCCTGCATTAAGGCGGGATTTACGTCCATTATGTTCGACGGTTCCCATTATCCGATTGAGGAAAATATCGCAAAAACGCAGGAGTTGGTAAATGTAGCCCATGCACTTGGATTATCCATCGAGGCAGAAGTCGGTTCTATCGGCGGTGAAGAAGACGGCGTGATCGGAAAAGGTGAATGTGCAGATCCAGATGAATGTAAAGCAGTCGCAGATTTGGGCGTGGATATGCTTGCGGCAGGTATCGGAAATATTCATGGAAAATATCCGGAAAACTGGGAAGGTTTAAGTTTTGAAACACTGGACGCTATCCAGCAGAAGACCGGCGTTATGCCGTTAGTACTTCATGGAGGAACAGGAATTCCGGAAGATATGATTAAGAAAGCGATTGATCTCGGCGTATCAAAGATTAACGTCAATACAGAGTGCCAGCTTTCCTTTGCAGCAGCTACCAGAGAATATATCGAGGCAGGCAAAGACTTAGCAGGAAAGGGATTTGATCCGAGAAAACTTCTTGCGCCGGGCGCAGATGCAATCAAAGCTACGGTAAAAGAAAAGATGGAACTTTTCGGTTCAATCAACAAGGCTTAATCAGTAAATATTTTATGACGAAAAAGGCGGCTGAACAAAGGCTGCCTTTTTTCAATTTATAAATGTGGAAATTTTCTTTTTGTAGTCTACAGATATGGGAATTTCCTTTTTTTCAGTTTACAGATGTGGAAATTTACTTGATAAAAAATCTGAAACCATTATACTTGTTATTAGTAAGCAAGCGAGGCGCAAAAGTATGAAGGAAGAAAACAACCGCGTGGAAAATCAAACTGCCCAATCTCCGAAGCCGGACAAAAAAAAGAGTTTCAGATTGTCTGACCGCGCATATAATATAGTACGGTTCATAGTGCTGGCTGTGGCTGCGGGAGCGCTGATGTATGCCTCTTTCAACCTGACGACTTCCTATCTGAATTATAAGGAAGACGAGCAGAAATACGCAGACATTGAAAATATGTTTGTGCAGGAGGTACAGGTAGAACAGGTGGAAAATAACGGGGACATCAGTTATTCCAAGACCAAGCAGTGGGTGTGGGATTATGACGCTATGCTCCGGTTCAACGACGAGGCAAAAGGTTATATTAAGTTAGACGGCACCAGAATACAGTACCCGATTGTAGAGCATGAGGACAATGACTTTTATCTGTGGCGGGGCGTTGACAAAGTGAAAAACGGTTCGGGTTCGATTTTTATTGATTACCGGACGGCGGGACTTGAAGGCAGAATGTGTGTGCTGTATGGACACAACATGCTGGACGGCTCTATGTTCAAACAACTCATGGATTACCGGAATGACGATTTCTGCAAAAAGCATGGGACTTTTGACATTTATGTGGGGCATCATCACTATATCTACTATGTATTTTCGGTATTTTCAGGAAAAGACGTTGATGAAAAAATTTACCAGTATGGATTTAAAGATGATGCGGATTTCCAAAACTGGATTAGTCGAGTGGCTGCAAAGACGCGTTATCATTTTCCGGTGGAACAGCCGACCGCTGACGACAAGATTATCATGTGCTCCACCTGTGTGGACGATTATGGAAACCGTCAACTCGTATGTATGTATCGCGGCGAAGAAGTCGTAGACAGACAGTCTTAGCGGTCTTTAGAAAACGTAGACAGACAGTTTTAGCGGTCTTTAGAAGTCGTGGACAGACAGTTTTAGCGGTCTTTAGAAGTCGTGGACAGACAGTCTTAACGGTTTTTAGAAAAAAGCCTCTGTTTTGGAGAGGTAAAAAGGATTTTATATTGTTTTGTCCTAAATATACCTAATAAAATAAAGTTTTTTGTTTAAAAAATTAGATAAATTAAGTTTCGGTATTGATTTTTTGAATTAAAAGGTGTAAGTTATACATCGGACGAGGGAAACCTCACCGCCAATATTGAGATTAAGAACAAGGACGTTCTTCCGAAAACGGGAGGGTGTCTTTTTTTGTGAAAGAAATCAATGTCAAAAAAGACGGACAGATTTCATTTGCAAAACAGACAGAGCGGTGAATGGTTTGATGCCGGCAGACCTCAAGCAGCCGGCAGGTGACTTTGAAAAATATGTTAAAAAAGGAAGGTGCAAAAACATGGGAGTTAATGTCGAAAAAGTTTTTGGTGAAAATGTATTTGATGACGCAGTCATGAAAGTGCGTCTGCCAAAGAGTGATTATGAAAGAGTAAAGACTTTAATGAGCGAGGGCGGCGTTATTGACGAACCGCTCGCCGATGTGGTAGCGCAGGCGATGAAAGAGTGGGCGCTCGAAAAAGGCGCTACGCACTTTACGCATGTATTCCAGCCATATGTAATTTCCGTCGGAGCGGAAAAACACGATTCGTTTGTTTCATATCCGCAGGACGGCAAGGTAGAAAATTCATTTACGGGAGAAGACCTGCTTCGCGGCGAGCCGGACGCGTCTTCATTTCCGTCAGGCGGCTTGAGAGCAACCTGCAGTGCGAGAGGATATACTGCATGGGATATCACTTCGCCGGTATATGTAAAAGAAGATACGCTCTGTATTCCGACGGCATTCTGTTCTTATACGGGAGAATCTCTGGATACCAAGACGCCACTGTTAAAGGCAATGCACGCAGTAAGCAAGCAGGGCGTCCGGTTGATGAAATTGTTTGGCTCTGACGATTCCCGAAGAATTTTTTCTTATGTGGGGCCGGAGCAGGAATACTTTTTAGTAGAAAAAGATAAATTTGAACTCCGTCCGGACTTGAAATTCTCCGGCAGAACCCTTTTCGGTGCAAAACCGCCAAAAGGACAGGAAATGGACGACCAGTACTTTGGTTCTATCAAGCCGAATGTAAAAGAATTCATGGACGATTTAAACGTACAGCTCTGGAAATTGGGAATTACAGCAAAGACGCAGCATAACGAGGTAGCGCCGGGACAGCATGAAATCGCACCGATATTCTCTATTTCCAATGTGGCTCTCGATAATAACCTTCTGCTGATGGACTTATTGAAAAAGACAGCCGATAAGCATGGACTGGTCTGCCTGTTGCACGAAAAACCGTTTGACGGCATCAACGGTTCCGGTAAGCATAACAACTGGTCACTGACGACAAACGATGGAATTAACCTGTTTAAGCCGGGCAAAAATCCTGAGAATAACAAACTGTTCCAGTTGGTACTTGCCTGCACGATGGCAGCAGTCGATAGACATGCGGTACTGTTAAGGCTTGCCGCTTCCAATACCGGAAACGACCACAGACTTGGCGCCAACGAAGCGCCTCCTGCAATTATCTCTATGTATCTTGGAGATCAGGTAGGAGATTTGGTTGACCAGATTATTAAAAACGGAAAGGCGCAGAGCAGTCTTTCTTCCGGAATACTTGATTTCGGTATCAAGAAGCTGCCGTCCCTTGAGAAAGATCCGACAGACCGTAACAGAACGTCTCCGTTCGCATTTACCGGAAACAGATTTGAGTTTAGAATGGTTGCCTCATCAAATACCATCGGTGACGTCAACACCGTATTAAATGCGATGATGGCAGAACAGTTTGCCGACGCGGTAGACGCATTAGAGGGCGCAGAGGACTTCGACAGCGCGGTAGAAGAATATACTGCAAAACTGATGAGAGAGCACCAGAGGATTGTCTTCAACGGCAACGGATATTCCCATGAGTGGGAAGAAGAAGCAGCCAGAAGGGGACTTCCAAACTGCAAGTCTATCGTTGACGCAATTCCGATTTTGTTAGATGATTCTACCGTTGAAATGTACGAGCGGTTTGGAATTCTTTCAAGAGAGGAACTTAATGCGAGAAAAGAAATTCTGTTAGAACAGTATGCCGGCGTCAGAAATATTGAAGCGCAGACGATGGTAAGCATGGCAAATACGCTGTTAATTCCGGCGGCAGTTAAATATACGAAGAAGCTGGCTGACACCGTTATTTCCGTAAAAGAAGCCGGCGTTGACGCTCCGGTTCAGAAAGAACTGCTTGAGCAGGTTTCCGAAAAACTTTCACAGATGAAAAGCGCAGTCGAAAAATTGTCCGAAACAATTGACGAAGCGGCAGCAAAAGAAGATTCCTTTGCAATCGCAAACGCTTACAAAGACGACGTTATGGCGGCAATGGCAGCGCTCAGAAAGCCGGCAGACGAACTCGAAGTGATTATGCCGAAATCAGAATGGCCGATTCCTACATACGGCGATTTGCTGTTTGACGCATAATAGGAAATAATCCCCCCTGATATTAAACTCCCCTTTGGCAGTGAGAACTGCTAAAGGGGAATTTTGATATTCTGCGGACAACATTTTCAGTTGATACTCTGCTGATGTTGTATTCAGTAGATATTCTGCGGACGCGTTTTCAATTGATATTCTGTGGACATCAGCTTCAGTTGATATTCTGCGGACAAGTGCGGACAAGGCTTCACGCTTGCATAATCATGATGAATCAGATACAATAGAACTGCTCACACGAAATGGAAAAATGTAATGACAAAAGAGAAAAACATGATATGAGCGATGTGTTTTCAGGGATTACAAAAAACAGGAGTGGAGATTGCAATGGAAATTATATTAGAAATTATTTTACTGCTGGTCGGATTTGTTTTATTAGTGAAGGGCGCGGATTTCTTTGTGGACGGAAGTTCCACTGTGGCAAAAAAACTGCGCGTCCCGTCCATCGTTATCGGACTGACGATAGTTGCGGTCGGCACGTCCCTGCCGGAGCTGGCGGTCAGCAGTCTGGCGTCTTTTCAAAATTCAAATGAGATTGCTTTCAGCAATGTCATAGGCTCCAATTTATTTAATCTGCTGATGGTGCTCGGCGTTTCGGCGCTGCTCAGTACGGTTCCCGTCAAAAAATCAATTTTGAAAAGGGAGTTTCCGTTTCTGACTATTATAACGGCGGTGCTTGTTTTTTTGTCCGGCGGGCAGATGTTATTTTCCAACAAATCCAAAATCCTAACGATATTTCACTTTCGTGAAGCCAAAAACATGAGCGGAAAAGTAAGCCGGGTGGACGGCTTGATTTTAGTTCTGCTGTTTGTCTTTTTCTTAATCTGGACAGTCCGCTATGCGTTGAAAGAGCGTCAGGGGAAAGAAGAAAACCGGCAGCAGGAATTGATGTCCAACGGAAAATGCGTCTTTTATATTATTGGCGGTGCGGTTGCGATTATCGTGGGCGGCGAACTGGTAGTCGAGTGCGCAAAACGGCTGGCGCTGGCTGCGGGAATGACGGAAACGCTTGTCGGACTTACTGTGGTAGCGCTGGGTACTTCCCTGCCGGAGTTGGTTACCTCCGCAGTGGCGGCAAAAAAAGGAGAGGCGGATATTGCCATCGGTAATGTCGTTGGCTCCAACATTGCGAATATTCTTTTGGTACTCGGATTGTCTGCGGCAATTTCTCCGGTGCCGGTAATGACCATGTCGCTTGCAGACGCGGTTATCAGTCTGGCAGTGACGGTGATTGTTTTTGTGATTGCGGGCACGAGGAAGTCTATTCGGAAAGCCGAAGGCGTACTGATGATTTTTTTATACGCAGGATATATGGGATATATTCTTGCAAGACAGTATTTATAAGAACAATAATCTGAGATGGAAATTACAGGCATGAGAAAAGGACGCCGAAGCGTCCTTTTCTCGAATATATTCTAATAATAAAAAGGGAGGGAATCGGTTTTACCCGATTCATCGCTGTACTGAATGATAAAAACAGAACAGCAAAAAAATTATGAAAAAACATAAACAAAAGAAAGTACTTATGTTTATGTTCTTATCATAAAGGACAATCGTGAAAAAATGGTGTTTTTCATGTAAAAGAAATATGAACAAAATGTAAAAGAAAGGAGAATGTGTGAAAATCGGACAGGATTTTACACAAAAAAAGAAATGGCAGAGAAAAATCCAATCGTAACAATTACAATGGAGGACGGAGGCGTAATCAAAGCGGAGCTTTATCCTGAAATTGCGCCGAATACCGTCAGAAATTTTATCAGTCTAGTGAAGAAGGGCTTTTATGACGGCATTATTTTCCACAGAGTCATCAGGGGATTTATGATTCAGGGAGGCGATCCGCAGGGAATAGGAACCGGCGGGCCGGGGTATTCTATTAAGGGCGAGTTTTCCGGAAACGGTTTTAAAAATGATTTGCAGCATACGGCGGGAGTTTTGTCTATGGCGCGCAGTATGATGCCGGATTCCGCAGGCTCCCAGTTTTTCATCATGCATGAGACGTCTCCGCATTTAGACGGACAGTATGCGGCTTTCGGAAAAGTGGTCGAGGGCATGGAAACTGTCAACCGGATTGCACAGACCGCTACGGATTATCGCGATAAGCCGCTGGAGCCGCAGACAATGAAAACAGTAACGGTGGAAACGTTTGGCGTGGAATATCCGGAACCGGAAAAATGCTGAGAATTGCAGAAAAGACTTTGCAAAAATACGCCGGCGAAAAATTTATTGCATTTATTGTAAATCGTGTTATGATGATTAAAGAATAAAAACAAGGAGGAATGACAATGGCAGAGAAAATCACCAAGGATATGATTATATCCGACATTCTGAACATAAATATGGGCTGCGTTCCGATTTTATTAAATGAAGGAATGCACTGCATCGGCTGTCCTGCATCACAGGGAGAAACTTTAGAAGAAGCGTGTCTGGTTCATGGAATTGAAGTTGCGCCTCTTGTGGACAAGTTAAATGAGTTTGTACAGAATGTAGAAGCAGACCAATAAAATATTAAAAAAACACCGCTTGAAGGCGGTGTTGGATAAAACAGTAAGGTATGTTTTTGTGGGGTAAAGTCGCATCATTATGCGGCTTTATCCTGCTTTTTATTTTGAAATAGTGGTATTAAGGCATTTTGGCACAGGCATGATTGATGCCAAGAATGCGGCAGTGAGAATATAAATAAGATTGCTCACAGGGAAGCATAGCAGCAGTAGCAGCGCAACCGCCAGCGGTTTTCGCATAATGGTGGTCATAACTGCCGCGGCCGATATTGAGACTGCGAAAACAGGGTCTATACCGAACGCAGCCGAGCAGGCGTAGCCTAAGCAGACTCCGGCAAATA
>CANRMF010000057.1 GCA_947631665.1 uncultured Lachnospiraceae bacterium
AGCTTTTGGGATGATGTCTTTGATTATATAGAGAAAACATATGATGTTGGAAGAATAGAAAAAATATATTTGAACGGAGATGGAGGAAGCTGGATGAAGGAAGGAAGACACAGACTGCCGGAAATGATTACAACTCTTGATGAGTTCCATCTGCAGGAATATCTGCTGAAAATGACATCACAGATGAAAGACAGGAAAGAAGAAGTTATAAATGAATTAAGAAGAATCATTATAAAAGGAACGAAGAAAGAGTTTATTGAAATAACGGGGAGACTGACAGAATATCTGGAAGCGGGTGATGAAATGGGAAAGAGAAGGATAGAAGAAGCCTCAAAATATGTACAAAACAACTGGATGCCTGCAAAAACAAGATTAAGTTATAAAGGGATACTGCCGGGTTGCAGTGCAGAAGGTCATGTAAGCCATGTGCTGTCATCAAGAATGAGCAGTCTGCCAAAGGGATGGTGTAAAAAGGGAGCAGATGCAATGGCACAGCTTAGAGCATACTACTATAATCATGGAGATATGCTTGAACTGGTAAGATATCAGAAAGAAGAACTGCCAAAGGCTGCAGGAAATGAAGGGAGTTTCTACAGCATAACAGATATCCTGTCATCAGAAAAAAGCAGACATGGACAAATGGGGAAATATTTTGACAGTATGCAGACGAATCTGACAATGGATACAAGGAAAAAGATATATTTTAATTCAAATATGAAATTTTTATAAAGATATTGAAAAAGCCAGAGATTTTTTGTAAGGTAGAATTAAGTTTTGGGAATCTAACTCTAATCTAAAAGTTCCGGGTGGAATCTGCCTGAAAAAATCCGAATGTAAATTTACACGGTCCTCCCAGTTTGTTCCATTGCATTTTTTCAAAAAATATACTATAATAACTTAGTTTTAGACTAAGAATGTCGAATTTTCAGATAAAATGAATTTTTTATTCGTTTGGTCAAAAGCATTTGGAGGCAAAAGATGAGTGAAACAAATACCTATTATCGTTTAGGAATCGATATCGGTTCAACTACTGTAAAGATTGCTATTTTAGACGACAATAACATCTTGGTTTTCTCAGATTATGAGCGTCACTATGCAAACATTCAGGAAACACTGGCACTGCTTTTAAAGCGGGCAATGGAACAGCTCGGCGAAATCACGTTATGTCCGATGATTACCGGCTCCGGCGGACTGGCTCTGGCAAATCATCTTGACATTCCGTTTGTGCAGGAGGTCGTGGCTGTGGCATCTGCGCTGGAGGACTATGCGCCGCAGACAGACGTCGCCATTGAACTCGGCGGGGAGGACGCCAAGATTATTTATTTTACCAATGGAATCGAACAGCGTATGAACGGCATCTGCGCCGGCGGTACGGGTTCGTTTATTGACCAGATGGCGTCTCTTTTGCAGACGGACGCTTCCGGTTTAAATGAATACGCAAAAAATTATCAGGCAATTTATCCGATTGCCGCCCGTTGCGGCGTATTTGCAAAAACGGATATCCAGCCGTTAATCAACGAGGGTGCAACCAAAGAAGATCTTGCTGCCTCCATTTTTCAGGCTGTGGTCAATCAGACGATTTCCGGTCTTGCCTGCGGTAAGCCGATTCGCGGAACTGTCGCTTTTTTAGGCGGCCCGCTCCACTTTTTGCCGGAATTGAAAAATGCTTTTATCCGAACGCTCAAACTGGACGATGAACATATTGTAGCGCCCAAACATTCCCACCTGTTTGCCGCAAGCGGCGCAGCGCTAAATTGCGACGGAAAATCTCAGGTTTCCATCAGCAGTTTATATCAGCGTCTTTCTGAGGGCGTTTCCATGTCGATGGAATTAAAACGTCTCGAACCTCTTTTTGACAGTCAGAAAGAGTACGACGCATTTATAGAGCGCCACGAAAAAGCGCAGGTAAAGAAGGGAGATTTATCCTCATATCATGGAAACTGTTTTCTTGGAATTGATTCCGGTTCCACAACAACCAAAGCGGCTTTAGTGGCTGAAGACGGAACGCTGCTCTATTCTTTTTACAGTGGAAATAACGGAAATCCGCTTCAGACAATTATCGACGCGGTCAAAGATATCTATCAGAAGCTTCCGGAGGGGGCAAAGATTGTCCGCTCCTGCTCCACCGGATACGGGGAGGCGTTAATTAAAGCGGCGCTCCTCTTAGACGAAGGAGAGGTCGAAACCGTTGCGCATTATTATGCCGCCGCATTTTTTGAACCGGACGTCGACTGTATTCTCGATATCGGCGGTCAGGACATGAAGTGTATTAAAATTAAAGACCAGACGGTTGACAGCGTACAGTTAAACGAAGCGTGTTCGTCCGGCTGCGGTTCTTTCATCGAAACCTTTGCCAAATCTCTGGATTATTCCGTCGAAGATTTTGCGCAGGAAGCGCTGTTTGCCAAAAATCCGACTGATCTCGGAACGCGCTGTACGGTATTTATGAATTCCAACGTCAAGCAGGCGCAGAAAGAAGGCGCGACCGTTGCAGATATTTCTTCCGGTCTCGCATATTCCGTCATTAAAAATGCGTTGTTTAAAGTGATCAAGATTTCAGACGCAAAAGATTTAGGCGAAAAAATTGTTGTACAGGGCGGCACGTTTTACAATAATGCGGTTCTTCGGAGTTTTGAAAAAATTGCCGGCTGCGAAGCTGTCCGTCCGGATATTGCGGGCATCATGGGTGCGTTTGGTGCGGCGCTGATTGCGCGGGAACGCTTTGACGGTGCGCAGACGACAATGCTCTCTTTCGAGCAGTTAAACAATTTTACTTATACAACTAACATGACGCGATGCAAAGGTTGTACCAACGCCTGTATGCTGACCATTAACAAATTTTCTGACGGTCGGCGTTTTGTCAGCGGAAACCGTTGTGAAAAAGGTATCGGCGGTGTGAAAAATCAATATAATCTGCCGAATCTGTTTGAATATAAA
The DNA here is from genome assembly GCA_947631665.1 of uncultured Lachnospiraceae bacterium. GTDB lineage: Bacteria > Bacillota > Clostridia > Lachnospirales > Lachnospiraceae > Eubacterium_G. The sequence goes on from CANRMF010000057.1 coordinate 2,938, forward strand.
TATGAGCGAGTTTTTAACTACGAACCGCTCGATCCCGAAACCGCTCCGCGTGGCGTTGTCGGGATTCCGCGTGTTTTAAATATGTACGAAAATTTCCCGCTCTGGGCGACTTTCTTTAAGGAGCTCGGTTTCAGTGTGATGCTCTCTCCAAAATCTTCCCACAAGATTTATGAGATGGGAATTGAATCCATTCCGAGCGAATCCGAATGTTACCCTGCAAAACTGTCGCATGGACACATCGAATGGCTGATTGCGCATGGCGCAAAATTCATATGGTATCCTTGTATTCCATATGAGCGCAACGAAACGCCGGACGCAAACAACCACTACAACTGTCCGATGGTAACGTCTTATGCGGAAAATATAAAAAACAATGTCGAGGAGTTGGAAAATTCCGATATCCGGTTTATGAATCACTTCCTCTCCCTGACCTCTGAGGAAATTCTTGTCAAACGTCTTGTAGAGTTGTTTGGCAGGGAGTTTGGCATTTCCGTAACGGAAATCACCAACGCCGCGCACAAAGCGTGGGAAGAACTGATGGTATGCAGAAAAGATATTCAGAAAAAAGGCGAGGAAACGTTACAGTTTTTAAAGGAAACCGGTCGACGGGGCGTTGTTCTTGCAGGCCGTCCTTACCATATTGATCCGGAAATCAATCATGGTATTCCTGAAATGATTAACTCTTACGGACTTGCCGTACTGACTGAGGATTCCATTTCTCATTTGGGTAAAATCGAACGTCCGCTGATTGTGTCCGACCAGTGGATGTACCACTCACGTCTGTACAAAGCCGCACAGTTTGTAAAAACGCAGGAAAATCTTGATTTAATTCAGCTCTTTTCCTTCGGCTGCGGACTGGACGCTGTCACAACCGACGAGGTCAGCGACATTCTGACGAAGTCCGGAAAGATTTATACGGTCTTAAAAATTGACGAAGTGAGCAATCTGGGCGCTGCAAGAATCAGAGTCCGTTCCCTGCTTGCGGCAATCCGCGTCCGCTCTGAACGCAATTACCATCGGAAGATTGAATCTTCCGCTTATCACAAAAAAGAGTTTACAAAGCAGATGAAGGAGGACAAATACACTATTCTGACGCCTCAGATGAGTCCGATCCATTTTACTCTGCTGCAACACGCGATGAATTCGTGCGGATATAATTTCCAGCTCATGGACAGCCGGAAATCCTGTATTGATTACGGATTAAAATATGTAAACAATGACGCCTGCTACCCGTCTCTGATTGTTGTCGGGCAGATGATGGAAACGCTGCTTTCCGGAAAATATGATTTGGATAAAACAGCGGTCATTATCACGCAGACCGGCGGTGGCTGCCGCGCTACCAACTATATTGGATTTATGAGGCGCGCATTGGAAAAAGCCGGCATGAGCCAGATTCCGGTGCTCTCCTTAAATCTTCAGGGCTTGGAAAATCACAGCGGGTTTAAACTTACGCCGAAACTTGTCGCCAAGATGATTCAGGCTGCAATGTACGGAGATTTGTTTATGCGCGTTGTCTACCGAACCAGACCTTATGAATTAAATTCAGGCGAGACTGACGAGCTTCACAGAAAGTGGGAAGAAAAACTCTGTCGGGAACTCGACGACCACAAAATCGGCATGGGACGTTTCCGAAAGAATTTAAAACAGATTGTTCAGGATTTTGATCGTGTTCCCCGCAGGGATATTCAGAAACCGCGCGTCGGCATTGTCGGAGAAATTTTGGTAAAATTCTCCCCGTCCGCCAACAATGATTTGGTCAATCTGTTAGAATCTGAAGGCGCCGAAGCTGTCATGCCGGATTTGATTGACTTTTTCCTGTACGGATTTAGAAACGCATCGTTTAAATATAAAAAACTTGGTTTCAGCAAGAAAAACATGATTTTTAACAACTTAGGAATTAAGCTGATTGAATGGTTCCGGAAGCCTGCTAAAGAGGCGCTCAAAAAGAGCACCTACTTTACGCCTACCTCCGATATCTGGGAGACAAGCCAGATGGCGAAACAGGTCGTTTCTATCGGAAACCAAACCGGTGAAGGCTGGTTTTTGACCGGCGAAATGCTCCATCTGATTCATGACGGCGTGCCGAATATCGTCTGCACCCAGCCTTTTGCCTGTCTGCCAAACCACGTCGTTGGAAAAGGCGTCATCAAAAAAATCCGGAGTCTACACCCGGAGGCAAATATTGTGGCTGTGGACTATGATCCGGGTGCAAGCGAAGTCAACCAGTTAAACCGGATTAAACTGATGCTTGCCACCTCGAACAAACGGCTGCAGCAGAAACAAAACTGATGCCTGCCACCGCGAGTAAACAGTTGCAGCAGGAACAAAACTGATACCTGCCACCGCGAGTAAGCGGTTGCAACAGGAACAAAACTGATACCTTCCATCGCGAGCAAGTGTTCAAAAACGGATAAAAAAGAACTGCCGATTCGTTTTTTCACGATTCGGCAGTTTTTTTGCTGAATTCTATTGATTTGTTTCTGTTTGTTATGCGGTTTAAAATGTCTTTACATGTAAATTCCACTCATTTCAGTGATTTGACATGTAATTTCTTCCCACGCACCATGCAATTTAAGACTTTTTACATGTCAATCTCACGCATTTCGGCGATTTGACATGTAATTTCTTCCCTCAAATCATGCAATTTAAGACTTTTTACATGTCAATCTCACTCATTTCAACAAATTGACATGTAATTTCTTCCCAAGCACCATGCAATTTAAGATTTTTTACATGTCAATCTCACACATTCCAGTCAAATGGTATGTAATCCACTCCAAGCGCTTCTAAAAAATCTTATAAAACGCACGTTTCTACAAAAACGCGATTTTTTTTAAACTCACGCTTCTATATTTTCAATCTGCCAGTCAATCGGTTCCACGCCATGTTCTTTTAAAAAGGCATTGCACTTGCTAAAATGCCTGCAGCCGAAAAATCCGCGATAAGCAGAAAGTGGGCTGGGGTGCGGGGCCTCCAGCACTAAGTGTTTCGGATTGGTCAGCATGACTTTTTTTCTTCTGGCGGGACTTCCCCAAAGGAAAATCACAATTGGGCGGTCCTGCGCATTAACTGCCTGTATGACCGCATCAGTAAACTGTTCCCAGCCTTTGCCCTGATGGGAGTTTGCCTGATGGGCGCGGACTGTCAGTACGGTATTCAGCAGCAGCACTCCCTGATCTGCCCATTTTTTCAAATATCCGTTGTTTGGAATATAGCAGCCCAAATCATCATGTAATTCCTGATAAATATTCTGCAAAGACGGCGGTATTTCATTTCCCGGAAGAACAGAAAAACTGAGTCCATGCGCCTGATTTACATTGTGATATGGATCCTGCCCCAAAAGCAGCACCTTTACGTCTTTGAGCGGCGTAAAATGAAACGCATTAAAAATATCATCTGCCGGCGGATATACAACAGTCGTCGAGTATTCCTTTGAGACAAACTCATACAAATTTCTGTAATACGCTTTTGAAAATTCAGGTTTGAGCGGCGTCAGCCAATCATTCTGTATCATTCCCATTGGTCTTTCCTCTTTTCTTTATGTTTTTTATAATCTCACCGGAACGCCTCTCCCCGAAAGATATTGTTTCAAATCTTTTATTTCAAGTTCTTTGTAGTGGAATAACGATGCCGCAAGCGCCGCATCAGCCTTTCCTTCCGTCAGGGCGTCATAAAAATGTTCTTTGACTCCCGCGCCGCCTGATGCAATCACCGGAACAGATACGACTTCAGCAATTGTTTTGGTCAGCTCAACGTCATATCCTGCCTTTGTTCCGTCACAGTCCATACTGGTCAGAAAAATTTCACCGGCTCCCAGACGTTCTGCCTGCATTGCCCACTCAACTGCATCAATGCCCATATCGACTCTCCCGCCGTTTTTGTAAATACTCCAGCCGGAGCCGCCTGCTCTCCTTTTTGCATCAATCGCCACCACAACGCACTGGCTTCCAAATTTGTCTGCCGCATCACTAATCAGCACAGGGTTCATAATTGCCGCCGAGTTGATTGAAATCTTGTCGGCTCCTTCCCGAAGAATTGTCCGGAAATCGTCAATCGTCCGAATTCCGCCTCCCACAGTAAACGGAATAAACACCTGCTCGGCAACTCTCCGTACCAAGTCCGCCACTGTTTCCCTGTGGTCGGAAGATGCGGTAATATCCAGAAAAACCAGCTCGTCCGCGCCTGCGCGGTTATACTCTTTTGCCACCTCGACCGGATCGCCGGCATCTCTTAAATTCACAAAATTGGTTCCTTTTACTACACGATTATTGTTAATATCCAGACATGGAATAATTCTTTTCGTAAACATCACTTATCTCCCTGCAAAATTCTGTAAAATTTTAAGCCCGATATCACCGCTTTTTTCCGGGTGGAACTGACAGGCAAAAACATTGTCCTTTTCCACCGAAGCATGAATATGCGTGCCATACTCCACTGAGGCTTTCACAATCTGTTCCTCACGCGCTTTCAGATAATAAGAATGTACAAAATATACATAAGCATTTTCAGGAATATTTTCAAATAAATGGCCCTGATTGCAAAGCGTCAGAGAATTCCAGCCGATATGCGGCACTTTCAAACCGTCTGTGTCGGGAATCCTAAGAATTTCGCCCGGAAGAATTCCCAGACCGGAAACGCCCGGACTTTCCTCGCTGCTCTCAAACAACATCTGTAATCCGAGACAAATTCCCAAAAAAGGGATTTTGCGGTCAACAATATCATAAATCGTATTTACCAGATGATAGTCCTTTAATTTCTTCATCGCATCGCCAAAAGAACCGACACCGGGCAGCACGACATGATCGGCATTTAACAAAACGTCCCGATCCCGCGTCAGCACCGTCTGCTCTCCTAAAAATGTAAACGCTTTTTCCACACTTTTGATATTTCCCGCATCATAATCTATTATTGCAATCATTTACTGTTCCTCTCCCGTCGCTTTTCCATCAAGTTCAAACCAGAACTCTACGCCGTCTGAATGGTTCATCACGCCAAACTCTTTCTTATGCCGCTCCATAATCGCCTTGACAATGGAAAGTCCGATTCCGTTTCCTCCGTATTCCCTTGTCCTCGCTTTGTCCACCTTATAAAATTTCGTCCAAATCTGTTCAATGTCTTCGTCCGGAATAGGTTTCCCTGAATTAAAGACCGACACTCTTACTATATCATTTTTTTCAGTGATTGACACCTGTATTTTCTTTTTTTCATCAACGTGATGAAGGGCGTTGCTGACATAATTTGTAATTACTTCTTCTATCTGAAATTCATCTGCCCAGACCTCGACCGGTTTTTCCTGATGAAAGTCAACCCGGACGCCTGCTTCATCGCACTGCAGTTTCATCGTATCAATCACACCCTGAATGACACAGGCAATATCAAACCGCTCCATTTCCACCGGCGCATTGCCCTGCTCAAGCGAAATTAAATTTAAAAGCTGTTTTACCATCTTATTCATTTTTCCGGCTTCGTCAATAATAACGCCGCAGTAATACTGCATGTCCTCCGGATTTTCCATAATGCCTTCCTGAAGCCCTTCGGCATATCCCTGAATCAGCGCAATTGGCGTCTTTAATTCATGGGAAACATTGGAAATAAATTCCTTGCGCATATTGTCTATTTCTTCTTTTTTTGCAATATCCTGATGCAGTTGTAAATTGGCGGATTTCAAATCCGATATCGTTTTTTCCAGTTTATGGGACAACTCATTCATGCTTTCCCCCAGCACGCCGATTTCGTCATTGCGGTGTCCCTCGTACTTTGTATCAAAATCTAATTCAGACATTTTCCGGGAAATTCCGGCAAGCTGTAAAACAGGCTTCGTGTAGCGCCTCGTGACAAAAATAATGGTCAATGTCGTCACAACAAGCAGCGCAATCCCTATCAGCAGATAAAACTTGTTACTGATGGAAATGCTCTCCTGAAAATTTTCGACAGACATACGAATCAGCACAATTCCGCCGGTATCCAGCGTTGCAAAAAGTTCATAGTACTTTCTGCTGCTTGCGTCCTCCTGCGTAGACTGAATAATATAATTATCTTCTTCCTCAATAATGGTCGGGGTATCCCGCTGATTGCGGTTGTTGCCCAAAATCATATCTTTGCCTCTGACAATCAACGCATTTCCGGATCCATATGCGTAAATCGGAGTCCATGAACTATCCAGTAAAATCAGCGTGGCTCCTGCATTTTCGCAGATGGTGTTGAGCGTGTCAATATTTTCGGAATCACTGATATCTTCATCATCTGACAATATTTCCTCGACCTTTGAAAAGACGGATTTTATTGAATGTTCTTTTTTCTGCGCATAATATTTTTCCAGAAAAAATTCACTGAAAATCCCTGCGCAGAGCATGGACAAGGTCATGATAATTACAATAAGCACCGTCAGTTTAAATCCAATCGTATGTTTCATTCTTTTACCTCAAATTTGTAACCCATACCCCAGATTGTCACAATGTATTTTCCGCATTCTCCCAGTTTACTACGGAGTTTTTTCACATGGGTGTCAATCGTTCTGGCGTCGCCAAAATAATCATAATTCCACACATTGTTGAGAATATTTTCCCGCGACAGGGCAATTCCTTTATTTTTTACAAAGTAAGAAAGCAGTTCAAATTCCTTAAAACTCAGTTCAACCGGCGTTCCCTTGACCGTAACGACATGAGCCGCCTGATTGATTTCCAGCGCTCCCGCTGTTTCAATCCTGTTTCCGTCCAGATTTCCGGTACGGCGGAGAATCGCATCGACGCGCGCTACGAGCACTCTCGGGCTAAACGGCTTTGTCACATATTCGTCTACGCCCAGTTCAAAGCCCAGCAGTTCGTCGCTTTCTTCGCCCTTTGCCGTCAGCATAATCACCGGTACTTTAGACAGTTTCCGGATTTCGCGGCAGACTTCCCAGCCGTCCATTTTCGGCATCATGACGTCTAAAATAATCAATGCGATATCCTGCTGGCCAAAAAAAATATCTATGGCTTCCTCCCCATTGGACGCTTCCACCACCTGATACTGTTTTCTCATCAGAAAATCTTTCACGAGTTTCCTCATTCTTGCCTCGTCATCGACGACTAAAATTTTCAACTGCTCCATCTTCCGCCTCCTGTTCATTTCCACCTGTTTTATCAAACCTCTATATTCATTAAACAATATTTCTGTGTCAATTTTATGAACACTGTGAAGATAATTCCTTTATGAGATATTGTAATACATGATTGACGCTTTCTTCCCTGACACGATTACGTCCCAAATCGCCAAAACAGACGGTTTCCGTTTTTAAGCCTCCGGCAATAGAATACCCGAAGCAGACTGTACCGACCGGCTTGTCCGGCGTGCCGCCTGAAGGCCCCGCAATACCGGAGATGCCGACAGCGACATCTGCCCCGTTTGCTTTTGCCGTACCCCGCGCCATTTCTCCTGCCGTCTGTTCACTGACCGCCCCATACTGCTGTAAAGTTTCTTCGGAAACGCCCGCATACTTTACTTTTGCCTCATTGGAATATGTTACAAAACTTGCGTTCAGCACTTTAGAAGCATCTGCCACGTCGATGATACGCGCCGCCATTTTGCCGCCGGTGCAGCTCTCCGCAAATGAAATGGTATATCCTTTTTTTATTAGCATTTTTACTAATGTTTCTGCCTGATCCATTGTTGTTCCCTCCGATACATAAATTTTTCTTTCCAAAACAACTGTATATGCAATGACATCTTTCACATTATTCTTCTTTAGTCCGGTATAAATATTCTTTATAAAGATTATATCAGATTTTATCCTCTTGAAAATCTAAAAATCTAAAAATCTTTTTAAGTTAATTGACATACTTTTGTTGCCTGCGTATAATAATAGTAAAGATGAGGAAAATGCTCCCTCATCGAAAATATTGTCCGCTTACCGCTGGCGGCATATAAATGAACGGCTCGAAAATATTGCTCGCTTACCGGAGGCGTCTAATAAATGTCCGGCTTGAAAATCAAGCCCTATCGAAAGCCGGGGCGTCATAAGAAAGTTTTATCAAGTTTTGCAGGGACGGCA
>CANRMF010000058.1 GCA_947631665.1 uncultured Lachnospiraceae bacterium
TACATAATTCCTCCGTTTCCAATTTTTAATCCAAACCGTAAGACCGGAACTTTCCGGACGGAAAGATTTCATTTGTTGCACTTTCCTGCCAGAAAAGTTTTTGTCGGTTTATGGAAGATATTATACAGAAAAAAATGAAAAAAAGTGCATTATTGTACTGAACCATGTTATTTTCGTCCTGAACCTGCAAAAAATCACAAAAATCGGCGAAAATTGCAAGTTCAGTACAAAAAACTGTCCGGAAAAAGCGCCAGCAATCCACTGCAAATTTTCAACTGCCCGGAAAAAGCAGCACTAACCCACTTGTAAGTTTTCAACTGCCCCATTTTCTTTTATTGATAATACTGCGCCTGCGCATTCCACATCTCATAATACCTGCCGCCGGTATCTTTTAACAACTGTTCGTGGCTTCCCCTCTGAATCAGTTTTCCCTGATCAAAAACAATAATATCATTGCAGAATTTGCAGGAGGACAAGCGGTGGGAAATATAAATGGCGGTCTTTGTACCGACAATCGCATCAAAGCTCTGATAAATTTCATTTTCTGCCAACGGATCGAGCGCCGCCGTCGGCTCATCTAATAAAATGAAGGAGGATTGCTTATACAGCGCTCTTGCAATGGCGATTTTCTGCGCTTCCCCGCCTGAGATTTCCACACCGCTTTCATCATAGCCTTTATATAAATAGGTATCCATTCCTTTTGTCATCTTCTCCTGATTTAAGGAAAATCCCGCCTTTTTCAGGCAGTATTCTGCTTTTTCTTTATCGTATGTTTCAGAACCCGCTACATTTTCGCCCAGTTCCAGATCAAAGAGTTTGAAATCCTGAAAGACCACAGAAAACAGTCTGCGGTACTCCTGCTCCTGAAATTTCCGGATATCTACACCGTTGAGCAGAATCCTCCCCTCTGTCGGCTCATAAAGTCTGCACAGCAGTTTAATCATCGTCGTTTTTCCGGAGCCGTTTCGTCCGACAATCGCCATTTTCTCGCCGATACGGAATTTGATGGACAAATCTTTCAGCGCATACTCTTTTGCTCCCGGATATCGGAAGGATACATGTTCAAATTCAATCTCATAAGCATCGTCGCTGCGCTTTTCTATCGGAAGTTTTCCCTGATACATTTCATCTTTCAATTCAAAAAGTTCTAAGGTACTCATCTGCTTTCTTGCGCTTAAAGACAGCGAGCCGAAAATGTATATGAACCGCACGATACTGTTCAAAATCTGCTGCAATGCTCCGGCATACTGCACGAGATTTCCTGCCGCAACTTTTGTGCCGAGCACCAGAAATCCGACGAGAAAATATCCGCTCCCAAAAAGAAAATGAAACACGCCTTCTTTGATTGAACCCTGTATCGCCTCCAGTTTTCCTGTTTTGTCCAATTCCCTGCGCTCATACTTTTCCATTTTTTGATATAGATATTCATCAAACAAATCATACCCATCATAAATGCGGACATCTTTTCCGTTCTTGTAATTATAATTTTCCTCTAAACTCATCGTCCATACTAGAGAACATTTATCTGCCATTTCTTTTTCCGTATCAAAAAGCGGATTGAACAGTCTGGTCTCAAACTGCGCTTCTTTTTTCTTTTGATATTTTAAGATGAAAAAAACTGCGGTCATGAGCATGACAAATAAAATCATGCCGCCGGATACATTTGTAAGCGACACCTCCGAAAATATCGGAATCAAAATCACAAGACCGAGAAAAATCGACAAAGGCATTTCAAACACTCCGTCCACATGCCAGAAATATTCATAAATTCCGGCGCCCCACTGATTATCGGTTTCTATCCGTTTGCGGATTTCCTGCACGCGCGGACTTTCCACAAGCGAATAATCCATATCCATCATTTTCTTTGTTACCATAAATTCATATTTCCGGCCGATGGATTCTTTTTTGATTTCATTCTGATGTGCAAAAAATCCCGTAAGCATTTGCAGAACATAATATGCTGCCAGAAAACCGGCAACCGTCAGAATAATTTTTTCTGCGGAATCTTTCTGCACAATCATATTGAGCACCGTCGCGCTTAAAATCAGTGAAAGATACCCCGTCACCACACCAAAGAAGTGGAAGCAAAACACTGTCACAAAATACCAGCGCTCCATTTTTTTAATGTACCCTGTCATATACAGAATATTTTCGATTTGCTTTTTCAGCGGAATTTTAGTGGTCAAATCCGATTTCATTTGCTTTCCTCCTGTTCACAATGTAGTGCCCCCTCTTTTCATTCGGCGGCATGTCGTCGGAAACCATTACAAAAATGAACTTCGTTCATTTGGTTTCCTCCTATAATAAGATGATTGAACTTCAAACATTCGGGCATAGTTTCCGCACTGCTTCATCAATTCCTCATGACTTCCGCTCTCCGTAATTTTTCCATCTTTCAGGAAAAATATCCGGTTGGAAAAACGGGTGCTTGCAAGCCGGTGGGAAATAAATATGGAAGTTTTATCCATGCTGATTTTTTCATATTCCCGGTAGACATCGCTCTCCGCAATCGGATCAAGCGCCGCCGTAGGCTCATCTAAAACCAGTATCGGCGCGTCTTTATAAATTGCCCGCGCTAACATAAACTTTTGTTGCTCTCCGCCGGAAAGTTCCACGCCGTCTTTCAAAAAGTAATGTGTCATATAATCGTCGAGTGAAATATTATTTTTTTCAAACGTCCCCCACAACTCTGCCTTTTTCAACGCCTCTTTCGCGCGTTTTTGGTTTACCCGCTCCTGCCTTTGAAGCGTCAGATTTTCCGCTACTTTAAATGGAAAAATACGGTTGTCCTGAAATACTGCGCTAAACAACCGGTACAAATCTTTTTTTGCAAACTGCCGGATATCAATTCCGTTAATCCGGATTTTTCCCTCTGTCGGCTCATAAAGCCCACAGAGCAGTTTTACAATCGTCGTCTTTCCTGCGCCGTTTTCACCGACAATGGCAATCTTCTCTCCTGCATTGATTTTAAAATTCAAATCTTTCAGGACATTTTCTTTTCCGTACGAAAACGAAACGTGCGAAAATTCAATTTCCGGCGGCATTTTTAAATCCGCAAGCGATACCGTTCCCTCAGTCACATTTTCCTCTTTCATGTCGTTATATTCCCGATAGGTCTGCGCCCAGTTATGAACGTAGGAGAGCGTCTGTATTTTATCCAGAATCTGATTGACAAAATTTCCAAATCCCATAATTGCGCCAAGATAAAGCACGAAATCACCGGCTGTGATGTTTCCCAAAACCGTCTCATATATCAGATATCCGTAGACCGTAATGTCCCTTGCAAATCCTAAAAGGTATCCGATATTTTCCCGAATCCATGCCCGCATCTGCTCCTTTTTTTCATAAGCCCTGATACTATCCTGAAGTTTTTCCGCTCTCCGGCAAAGCCAGTCCTCCATATGAAAAATACGAATATCTTTTGCGCCTTCAGCGCCTCCGCCCACAATATTTTTCATATATTGTAACCGTTTTTTCTGCCGGTCTTTCTCCCACCGGATTTTTTCCCTGTATTTCTGTTCCCACTTTGCCAAAAAGAAATTGCAAAAAGCAAGAACGATCAATCCTGCCATAATCCAGAAATTTAATGTTCCGATAATACCGGAATAAATGAAAAAATTGCCGACTACAATCACAAACTCCGGAAGTTCTTTATAAAAAACTGCAGAAACCGACCCGTCGCCCCCGCTCGTACTGTAAACAGATTCCCAGTATTTGCCCCGCATCTCCTCGCTTTCCGTCCAAGCATAAGGAATCCTCAGAGATTTTTTAAAAATAAAATACATCAGATATTTGCGGTAAGTATTTCTCTCCATATACCCACGCCGCCTCATGTAAGTATACAGTACCGTAACGATGGCGTAGGCAGATACCACGCCTCCCAAAAAAATCGCATAACGGTCAAAGGATACCTGCGTCGTCACGAGATCAAGCATAATTTTTGGAATATAAATCGAAAACACCGGAAGGATAATACCGCCCAAAACAGTCAAAATCATCAGCGTCTTTTGATTCGGCGCATATGCAAACAGTTTTTGATAATAAAATTTTACATTATTCCAAAAAGAGTATTTCTTTTTCTTTTTTTCTTTCATGACGCACTCCTTTTTCTGCCGATTTACTTGATTGTCTTTATTATACGTATTTTCCCCTGAAAATGAAAAAATCGTGCACGAACGGTTTTTCTCGTGCACGAATGGTTCTTTTTATTCAAGGGGCAGCATAATTTCCGTAACAAACACGTCGGTTTCGTCCTGCCGGTTCAAATACCCCTGATACTTTTTCACCAGATGATCCAGCCTCATTAAACCAAAGCCATGTTCTCCCGATTTTGTGGAAACATAACTGTTCCCAATCTTTTTCAGGCGTCCTCCGACGGAATTCATGACATAGATATAAAGATTTTCCTTGAGAACGTCAACATAAATCCTGATAAAGCGTTTTTCCGGTTCGTCGATTTTCATACACGCTTCCATTGCATTGTCCATCAGATTTCCAATCATAACGCTTAAATCAATCTCCGAAACAGATATTTCCTCCGGCACAATTGCTTTTGCATGAACCTGAATTCCTTTCTCCATTGCCAGAGAAATTTTACTGTTGAGCGCCGCATCTATTTTGGTATTCCCGCTCCGGATAATTCTGTCTACGGCTGTCAAGTCCTGATCGAGCCGGTCAAGATACTCTTTTAATTCCTCCACTTTCCCCAACTCCAGATATGCCTTCATGGTCTGGATATGGTTGTGGAAATCGTGCCTCCAGCCTCTTGTCTGGCGGTACATATGCTCTACTTCTTCATAATGTTTTTCAATGATATCTCTCTGATAATCCGCTATTTTTTTGTTGGTGGTATAATCCACATATTTTTTAATGCAAAACAGACAGACAGATAAAATCAGTATTGCTGCCAGTATTTTTATCATCATCATATTCTCCCGTTTTCTTTTGCGATTTCCGGTATTTTTATCAGACATACAGCCGGATAAACTGTTCGTTGACTTCTTTGTAAATTCTGCGGCTTAACGGAATTACCGTACCGTCGTCCATCAAAATTTCTGCCCTGCGGATATTTTTTACGTGCCGTAAATTCACAAGATAAGAACGGTGCGTTTTTACAAATTCATTGGATTTTGGAAGCCGCTCCTGCAGAGCTCCGATGCTGTCTGCAATTTTCACTTTTTTGACATTTCCAGAATCCGATATTCCCAAAACTGCATGATGTCCCTGCGCTTCAGCCCACCAGATATCTGAAACCTTTACCCTGAATGTTTCCCCGAAGCCGTTTAAAATCACATAACTTTCCTTGCATTGTTTTCTTGCGATTTTATCAAGACAGGCTCCGATTTTTTCTTCCTGAAGCGGTTTCAGCAGATAATGCACTGCTTCCAAGTCATATCCCTCTGCAATATAGTCGTCAATGCCGGTCGTAAAGACAATCGCAATCTGCTGCTCTTTTTCCCGCAGTTTTTTTGCCAGCTCCACACCGGAAAGTCCCGGCATCTGAATATCCAAAAAGACGGCGTCCGGCACTTTTTCGTCTTCAAAGTGAAAAAGAAACTGCTCTGCATTGGCAAACTGGCGTATTGTCATTTTATGGTTCTTTTGTCTGCTCCAGTTTAAAATATATTGTTTCAGCAAGTCGCTGTGTTCCTGACAGTCTTCCACGATTGCAATTTTCATAACGTCCTCCCAAATATTTTCTGCCTTTTCCCGAAGATTTAACGCCTAAATCTTCCTGTGGGCATTTTTCTTCATCGCAATTTTTATGTCATTTTCCATGAAATGAAAAACTCCTCCAAATAATTCCAGTGAATCTATCCGGAGGAGTTCTTTAAAACTCATATGATTTATGCATTTACAAGTTTTGTTACATTAAGCTTTACGCCCGGCCCCATCGTTGAAGTCAGGGTAACGGATTTAATGTAAGCGCCCTTTACTGCTGCCGGTTTTGCTTTCATAATAGCCTCCATCAGCGCGTTAAAGTTTTCGCTTAACTGCTCCTCAGTAAAGGAAGCTTTCCCAACCGGAACATGAACAATGTTTGCCTTGTCCAGTCTGTACTCAATTTTACCGGCTTTAATATCATTGATTGCCTTCGTAACGTCCATTGTAACCGTACCTGCCTTCGGGTTTGGCATTAAACCTTTCGGGCCAAGCACACGACCAAGACGTCCTACCACGCCCATCATGTCCGGTGTAGCAACAACAACGTCAAAATCAAGCCAGCCGTCGTTTTGAATTTTCGGAATCAATTCCTCTGCTCCGACATAATCTGCTCCAGCAGCGGCAGCTTCGTCAGCCTTCGGCCCCTTTGCAAATACCAGAACCTTTACGGTTTTACCTGTTCCGTTCGGCAGTACGACAGCGCCACGAATCTGCTGGTCTGCATGACGTCCGTCACAACCTGTTCTGATGTGACATTCTATTGTTTCATCAAATTTTGCAACTGCTGATTTCTTTACAATTGAAATCGCTTCTTCCTTATCATACTGCGCAGCCTTATCAAAAGTCTTTACTGCATCAATATACTTCTTTCCTCTTTTCATTTAAACCTCCTCGTGGTACAAACGGATATACCTCCCACGTTCTTCAATTCATTTTTTGACTTATTCTGCTACTTTAATTCCCATGCTTCTGGCAGTACCCGCAATCATGCTCATTGCTGCCTCAACAGATGCGGCGTTCAGATCCTTCATCTTTGTCTCTGCAATCTGCTGTAAATCTGCTTTGGAAATGGTTGCAACGGTTTCCTTTAATGAGTTGCCCGCACCCTTCTGGATTTTGCAGGCTTTCTTTAATAAAACTGCTGCCGGAGGAGTTTTTGTAATAAAACTAAAACTCTTGTCCTGATAAACAGTAATGACAACCGGAATAATCATGCCCGGCTGATCTGCTGTTCTTGCGTTAAAGTCCTTTGTGAACTGAACGATGTTAAGTCCCCACTGTCCCAGCGCAGGACCAACTGGTGGAGCTGGTGTTGCTTTGCCAGCTTCGATTTGCAATTTAATGTAACCTTCTACTTTCTTTGCCATCTTTCGGCACCTCCTAAAATTGTGGTATTATCGGGAACCCCTCCCACTGCCATGCATTGCGCACATGACATTCTTCTATCAGTATCCGGCGAAATGCTTCTGTCCGGATACCTTCTTAAAACCAAATCGGTTTTAATACGAAATTACCTGTAATCTGCTTTTGCAGTTACATTTTTTTCACTTCGGCAAAACTGAGTTCGACCGGTGTTTCGCGGCCAAACATATCAACGTTGATTGTAACGGTCTGTCTGCCTTCGTCAATCCTCTTTACGACTCCTGCCGTACCTGCCCATACGCCGCCGATAACTGCGACAGTATCTCCGGTTTTAAGGTCAATCTTAATTTTATCCGTTTTTATTCCCAGAGTCATCATTTCCCTGTCAGTCAATGGTACCGGCTTTGAGCCCGGCCCGACAAAACCGGTAACTCCTCTGGTATTTCTGACAACATACCATGTATCGTCATTCATAATCATGTTAATCAGGACATAACCCGGAAAAAGTTTTTTCTCTGAAACCTTCCGGACGCCGTTTTTAAGCTCCACGACCTCCTGTGTCGGAACGGAAACTTCCAAAATCTGATCCTGAAGTTTTCTATTTTCGATTGTCTGTTCAATATTCGTTTTTACTTTGTTTTCGTAACCCGAATACGTATGAACAACATACCAGTTCGCTTCTGACATCTCATCACCTCATCTTTTATTTCTTATTTGAGAATCTGCATCGCCCCTAATAATAATTGAACAACACTGTCAATCAGGGCAATCAAAATCCCTATAATAATCGTGATGACAATCGTGACAACCGTCTGTCTGATAATCGTCGGCTTATCCGGCCAGATTACTCTTTTAAACTCAGCCTTTAAACCTTTGAACCACTCTTTGATACTTTTCTTTTCCTTTTTTTTCTTATCTGCCATTTTTACTCCTCCACTTTCAAAAACTATTTTGTTTCCTTGTGTAATGTATGTTTCTGGCAGAATTTGCAATACTTCTTTGTTTCCACTCTCTCAGGGTGTGTCTTCTTATCCTTAGTTGTATTGTAGTTACGCTGCTTACATTCTGTACATTCTAATGTAATTCTTGTTCTCATGCGTTTCACCTCCGCTTTTTTCTATCTACAAGCCTTTATTTTTATAGCAAAAAAAAAAGACCTATTGCCTGTTACATAAATATAACACGAAAAACAGGTCTCGTCAACAATATCTTTGATATTTTATCCGACTTTTTTATGGCAGTCATTTGTAAAAGTTAATTCCACCTCCAAAATACCAAACATGGAATTAACTATCTCCAAAAATAATGGTGGAATT
>CANRMF010000059.1 GCA_947631665.1 uncultured Lachnospiraceae bacterium
TTTACATGATTGAGCTTTGAGCTGCCGTTTTTTGCCACAAAAATTGTTGTCGGAGGCTCAGGACGCTATGCTTCGGGCAGATATATATATCCACTTTTCAATAAATTGTACCACAGAATCGTGAACAAATCTACCGCTATTGCTCTATCCAACTTACAATATTGTAAGGTTATAATGCGTACCCTGTGATAAAATGAAATTATCACATGTTGCAAACGTTTATTTGACAGATGGAAAGGAGTAGGATTTGAAAAAGATATTTGTTGTGGAAGATGACAAGACCGTATGCGCAGAACTGGTAGAACTGTTAAACAATGCAGGATACAGTGCTTTTGCATTGCAGAACTTCACGCAGGCAGAAGAAGAAATTTTGAGAGCGCAGGCAGACCTGATTTTATTAGACATCAACATTCCGAATGTGAATGGGGAAATACTGCTAAAAGAGATACGAAAACAAACGGATACGCCGGTTATTATGGTGACCAGCAGGACATCGGAGACAGATGAAGTTTTGTCCTTCAGTTATGGGGCGGACGATTACATCACAAAGCCTTACAGCCCGACAGTGCTGCTGCTCCATATTTCAGCCGTATTAAAACGCGCGCAGCGCCGAAACGATGCGCTTTATTACAGAAATTTTGCGGTAACGCCGGCAAAAGGAACTTTATCCGACGCAGAACGGGAAATTTATCTGACAAAAAATGAAATGATTATTTTTCAGCACCTTCTGGAAAACAAAAACCGGATTGTGTCGAGAGATGAACTGATGACGGAACTGTGGAATAATGATGAATTTATCAACGACAATGCGCTGACAGTCAATATCAGCAGATTGCGGACAAAGCTTGCTACGCTTGGCTGCCGGAATGTGATTGAAACAAGAAAAAAGCAGGGGTATCTCCTGTTGGAATAAAAACGCGGAGGAAAATATGAGTTTTATTCAATATTTAAGAGACAAGTTATCTGCCATTTTAATCGGAAGCCTGTTCTGCCTCATCATGGTTTTGATGCTCTTGGCATTCCGGCTTACGCCTTTTGCGGTCTTTGTGCTTTGTATCCTTTATCTGTGTACGGGATTGACGATTCTGCTGTACGATTTCTTTAGAAAATATTCTTTTTATCGGGAACTGTTCACACACCTTCAGGAGTTGGATCAAAAATATCTGCTGGTCGAGACGTTAGGCAGACCGGATTTTTATGAGGGAAGACTGTGGCTTTCCGCGCTTTATGAGACAAACAAATCCATGTGTGAAAAAATAAACAGTTACCGTACCGAGATGGAGGAATTTAAGGATTACATTGAGATGTGGATTCATGAAGTGAAAATTCCACTTGCGGGACTGCTGTTAATGTGTCACAACAATCGGGAAGCAATTTCTCCAAAAATGATGGCGCAGGTCAGAAAAATTGACGCATATATGGAGCAGATTTTGTATTATGTCCGTTCGGAATACGCGGAAAATGATTATCTGATTAAAGAAGTGGATTTAAACAGAATTATTACAAAGACTGCGGTAAAAAACAGGGAGGATCTGCAGGAAAACGGAATAGAATTACAGGTACACGATACGGAATACCGCGTGCTGACGGACAGTAAATGGCTTGAATTTATGCTCCATCAGATTTTAAGCAACAGTATTTCGTACCAGTCGGACAAACGAAAGAGCTGTATTGAGATCTATGCGGAGCAGGAAAAAAATCAGGTCATACTTCATGTAAAAGACAACGGAATCGGCATTACAAAGGCTGACCTGCCCAATGTATTTAAAAAGTCCTTTACCGGAAGCAACGGCCGTAAAAATGCAAAATCAACGGGAATGGGGCTTTACATTGTCAGGCGGCTTGGCGACAGGCTGGGACATGGTGTGGAGATTGATTCGGTCGAAGACTGCTATACGGACGTGCGGCTGAAATTTGCGGAGAATGATTTTTATAAGATGTAAAAACATCGGAGTACGTCTTTCAAAAACCTCAGAGAATATTTATGTAAACCATACAAAACTGTAATATTGTGTCACAGTAAACAAACGACGCCTGAAAAAACAAATGCTACGATATGTCCGTAAGGAGGTATTTTGATATGAACAATATTTTAGACATCAGACAAATTGAAAAATATTATGGAAACAAATCAAGTCTGACAAAAGCGATTGACAATCTTTCACTGGAAGTGAAAAAAGGAGAGTTTCTTTCCATTATGGGCGCGTCCGGCAGTGGAAAAACGACGCTGTTAAACTGTATTTCCACAATCGACAGGGTAACCTCCGGGCACATTTTCGTCGATGGAACGGACATTACAAGACTGAGGGGAAATGCGCTGAACAAATTCCGCCGTAAGCAGCTTGGATTTATTTTTCAGGATTTTAATCTGCTCGATACCCTGACGGCATATGAAAACATAGCGCTGGCGCTTTCGATTCAAAATGTTCCGGAAAAGGAAATCAGAAAGCGGGTTGACGGGTGCGCGCGCGAACTGGATATTACCGACGTGCTTTACAAATATCCGTATCAGATGTCCGGCGGGCAGAAACAGAGAGTCGCGGCGGCAAGAGCGGTGGTTACCCAACCGAAACTGGTGCTTGCCGATGAGCCGACCGGTGCGCTGGATTCCAAGTCTTCCAAAATGCTTTTGGAAAAACTGCGTTTTTTAAACCGGACGATGGAGGCGACGATTCTGATGGTGACGCATGATTCGTTTACGGCAAGTTATGCTTCGAGAGTCATTTTTATCAAGGACGGGAAAGTGTTCCACGAAATCAATCGGGGAAATGATGACCGCAAGGAGTTCTTTGATAAAATTATTGACGTAGTTACTCTGTTGGGAGGCGATGTCAGTGATGCTCTTTAAACTTTCTATAAAAAATATCCGGAAAAGTATTCGGGATTATGCGGTTTACTTTTTTACGCTGATTGTCGCGGTGGCAGTTTTTTATATCTTTAATGCCATTGAAACGCAAAGCGTTCTGCTGAAGGTCACTTCTTCGACAAGAGAAATTATCCGGCTGATGAGCGATATGCTTTCGGGAATCAGTGTGTTTATTTCTTTTGTCCTCGGATTTCTGATTATTTATGCAGGCAGATTTCTGATGAAAAGAAGAAAAAGGGAATTTGGCATTTACCTCACGCTCGGCATGGGAAAACGGAAAATCTCCATGATTCTGTTTTTGGAAACGCTGCTGATTGGAATTATTTCACTGGGCGTCGGGCTACTCATCGGCGTCTGTGTTTCCCAGTTTATGAGCATTGTGGTGGCAAATATGTTTGAAGCGGATCTGACGGAATTTGAATTTATTGTTTCCGGTCAGTCCTGTATAAAAACAGTCTGCTGTTTCGGTATCATTTATCTGGTCGTAATGCTGTTTCATATGGTCATTATCAGCCGGTATAAACTGATTGACCTGTTGCAGGCGGGAAAGAAAACGGAAAAAATCCGGTTGAAAAATCCGGCGCTGTGCACAATTGTTTTTCTGATAGCATCGGCAATATTGGGATACGCCTATTATCTGGTAACCGCAAAGGCTGGGCAGATAGAAGCAGTAAATGGTATTTTTCTGCCAATCTTTCTGGGAGTTTTGGCCACTTTTCTGATATTCTGGTCACTTTCGGGACTGCTGCTGAAACTATTCATGTCCATGAAAAAAATATATTACAGGGGATTGAACAGTTTTACTTTAAGACAGATTAGCAGCAAAATCAACACAACGGTCGTTTCCATGACGGTCATCTGTCTGATGCTGTTTTTGACCATCTGTATCCTGTCGTGCTCCGTATCCATCAGAAATTCTCTCAATCACAATCTGACAGAGATGGTGCCCGTCGATTTGCAACTGCAAAAACCAATGAATTTAAAGAGGGCGGATTCGGAAAATCAATATAGCAGGAAACAGCTTGCCAGTTCCGGTCTGACGATTGGCGAAGTATGCAGGAAAGCAGGGTATGATATTGAAGCGCAGATGGAAGACAAAATCAAGTTTTACCTTTATGAGCAGGCTCACCTGACGCTGAAAAGCACGTTGGGGGAAACGGCGCATGAGGCGGTGGAAAAATATCCTTTTCTGCGGCAGAAAGCAAGGGAAACCATAATGCGGCTGAGCGATTACAACCGGGTGGCGAAACTGTTCGGGCAGGAAACATATACCTTGGAAGAAAATCAGTATCTCGTTGTGGCGGATTTAGACGCAATGGCTAAGCTGCGCAGCAAAGCCTTAAAAGAAGGAAGGCAGATTACGGTTTCCAAAACGGTTTTAAAACCGAAATACAGCGCGTGTAAAAAAGGGTTTATTATTATGGCGCCGCAGCATGTCAATTCAGGAATTTTCATTGTTCCTGACGCGGTAGTGACCGACAAAGATATTGTAACGGACAATCTGGTTGGAAATTACAGAGAAAAAAATCCGGAGAAAAAGCAGCAGGTGGAGGAAGATTTTTTAAAAACATTGGAAAAAGCGCAGGAAGACTATCTCCTGCCGGACGGAAATACAAAAATCTCACTCTACGAGGGCGCAGTCGGACTTGGCGCGATGGCGTCTTTTATCGGGTTATATCTCGGCATGATTTTCTTAATATCGGGCGCTGCCATTTTAGCGCTCAAAGAACTTTCCGAGAGCGCGGATAATAAGAGGCGGTATGTAATGCTTCGGAAACTCGGAGCGGACGAAAAGACGATTAACCGCGCACTGTTTGCCCAGATTGGCATATTTTTCCTCTTTCCGTTATTGCTTGCGGCAATTCATTCCGTATTTGGAATCCGGTTTGCAATGTATTTAGTCGAACCTTTGATAGAAGATAAACTGATTGTTCCAATTCTTATGACAGCGGGAATTATCGCGGTTATTTACGGAGGATATTTCATAATTACTTATTTATGCAGTAAAAATATTATTAAAGAGCGTTAGTAAAAGGCAACGCGCATTCTCACAAAAGCAGAAAATACAATTTTCCAAGAATAAACGGAATGGATTCGGGTAAAGCAAAATCAAAATTCCAAGCATAAACGGAACGGATTCGGGTAAAGTAAAATCAAAAAGGAGCGGTCATGTTGAAAAATATTTTACGTTATCTGGGAATTACGGTCTCCGCAGTCACTTATGCGGTGGGCATTGCCCTGTTTTTGAATCCAAATCATCTGGCGCCGGGAGGCATTTCCGGCATTGCCATCATTATTGATTCGCTGCTTCCGTTTTCCGTCGGGGTAGGTACGCTGATTCTCATCTTTAATATTCCGATTATGATTGCGGGAGCGTGGAAATTCGGACTCCGGTTTCTTTTCAGTTCCATTTATGCGGTCATACTTTCATCGCTTGCCATTGATTATCTGCCAAAGATAACAGGCGTTGCAGCCGTCACGACGGACCAGATGCTCTCCGCAGTCATCGGCGGCGCGCTGTTAGGAGCTTCTATGGGAATTATGTTCCGGTTAAATTCGACGACCGGCGGCATTGATATTATTGTAAAAATTCTGCGCCAGTATTTTCCTTATCTGAAATCGGGACAACTGGCGTTTATGATGGACGCAGTTGTTGTGGCGCTTTCAGTGCTGGCGTTTGGAGAAATTGAAGTGGGATTGTTTGCGGGAATCGCAATTTTCATTTCTTCCCATGTGCTCAATAAAACGCTGTACGGGTTTGACGAGGCGACGCTGCTTTATATTGTCAGCAGGCAACGGGAGCTTCTCGAGGAAAAGATTTTAAACGATTTGGAAATTGGCGCTACCATGCTGAAAGCGCGCGGCGCGTATTCCAAAGATGAAACGGAAGTCATACTCTGCGTAATCCGCAGACAGAATTTGCCCAAAATCAGAAACCTGATTCGGAAATATGATGCAAAAGCGTTTGTCATTGTGTCGAGCGCGCAGCAGGTTTTTGGAGAAGGCTTTCAAGACCAGTATAAACCTGAAATATAAATGGGAAAGAGCTGTCATATTAACCTTAATGGTAATCTTTTAACCTTGGATATAATATATGATTGACATTAGTTCGGTTGACCGATATATTATAGTAAAGGAGGGAAAGCCGATGATTATAAATGACTTACTTCAAAAAGAAAATATGTCAAGATATCGCTTGAGTAAAGAAAGCGGCGTGGCAATGACTACTATTACAGATATTTGCAGCGGAAAAGCTGATCTTGATAAATGCGCAGCCGGAACTTTATATAAAATCGCTCGGGTTCTTGGTGTGACGGTTGATTCCATACTGGAGAATAATAGTGTAAGAAAGGTGGATTATAGATGTTCTTTTGAAACATTTAAGAGTAATACATGCCACCATGTAAAAGATATGGGCGACATTGACTTCATCATTGAAACGCTTGAGGCAGATGAGATACGTAAACTTTATGAACGCAGTTGGTATAGAGAAGCCTTATATTTGTTAGCGATGATTGATTATCTGTCCAGAATGAATAATCTTCCTATTTGCACTAATTATAACGATATTCGCTCTCAGAAACTTGAGAAGCCATATTTTCCTGCGGGCGTTGTAGTATCATATGCAGCGACAGGCGATGAAAGTATAAAAGAAAGGGCATTGGCAAATGCTATACCTGAATTTATGCGATTTAATATCGTGGAAAGTGAGGTGCGAAATGTATGCTGATAAGCCTTTTACAAAAGAAAATCTGGATAGCTGTCTAAAGGAATTGGCAAAGGAGTTTCGCAAAAAGAACGGTACCAGAATACCTGCTGAGATTATACTTATTGGAGGAGCCTCCATTCTTATCAATTATGGTTTTAGAGAAATGACTTATGATATGGACGCAATTATTAAGTCATCAGGGGCAATGAAGGAAGCGATTAACACAGTTGGAGACAGATTGGGACTTCCGGTCGGCTGGTTAAACACAGACTTTGTTAAAACAAATTCATATACACCGAGATTGGCAGAACATTCAAAGTACTATAAGACTTTCTCGAATATACTGCAGATAAGAACGGTATCCGCTGAGTATCTGGTAGCCATGAAACTTATGGCGGGCCGTCAATATAAGAATGATTTATCTGATATAGTGGGTATATTGATTGAACAAGAAGAACGGAATGAACCACTGAGTTTTGAAAAAATCCAGAAGGCTGTAGCAGAGTTATATGATTCATATGACAAGATACCAGAAGTTTCCAGAACCTTTATAGAGGCTGTTTACAAAAAAGAAGACCTGCATAAATTTTACCGGCAGTGCAGAGAACTTGAACAGGAGAATAAAGATGTTTTGGTTGGATTTCAGGAAAATTATCCGGGTGTACTTAATGGTGACAATCTTTCTGATATCTTGAAGGCTGCAAAAGCTAAAAAGCAACAATCGTAAGGCATATTTTGATATCCTTCCCCATCTGAATAGTATCGCTCAGGGTTTCCTCCCTGAGCGCTCTTTTTTTGAATTCAAATTCGTAATTTGTATAATTAACAGCAACAAATGGTAAAAAATACCATTGTTGCTGTATTTTTTTTGCATAAAAACATCTA
>CANRMF010000060.1 GCA_947631665.1 uncultured Lachnospiraceae bacterium
TTTTACTCCTCGTTTTTTCGATAAATCCGATTATACTATCAATTTCCATAATTTACAATTTAAACTTATTTATTTTTTGACATTCTTATTTATAATAAGTTATAATTGTCTTTGTTTCCGTATGGTTATTTTTCAACGATTTTCCATAAAAATTTTGTTGTGTTCCGGACATACTATCATGGAGGTTTTTTATGAAATTTTCAAAGTTTAATTTATATATTTTTATGCTGGTCGTCGGTTTTTTCTGTATCGTGGTTGACTTAAATGTCAATACCCCGCTGCAATACCCGCACAAATATCAGAATACCAAAAAAATCATTGGAGAATTTCAATATTATAATATTGCATCAAATTATCATGCATACTGTGATTATAGAATGATTTACGGTGACGGGGAAGTGACAATATCAGACAATTCAAAGCAGAACTATATGTCAACGCAGGCGACCGTCATCAACAATATTTATTATAAAAATCTTCAGGTGGACTGCCTGAACGATTTTGCAGGTTTTCTGCTGATTTTAATTGCCTGTCTGGGACTGAAAAAATGCAGCCGGCTGTTTTCTTTCGGAAGTCTGACCGCTTTAGGCGCCCTGATTATTCATGGGCTGATTGTCTCACTGCCATTTTACAGCAACGGGCTGACTCTGTGTTATACGGTATTTTTTGTGGGAACCGGTTATCTGATTACCTCTCTGCTGACTCTCTATTTTGTAATTAACGGACTGTTTAAAATGTGTCCGGATATTTCCTGCAGAGATGAGCGCAGATGGGGCAGAATGATCTGGTACGTTATTTTTGTTTTGCAGATTTTAACTACCTTTGTATTTTGGATTGGCGCAGATTTCCACGCCCTGCACACTTTGGGGCTAGGGCTTGAAATTTTTAACGCGCTGATGGTGTTGCTGTTCTGGCGCATTTTATTCCGCGCGATGGGACATATCAGACAGACTTACCTGAATGCGACGGCGCAAAACAGCGCAGAATAAAACGCCGCTTTGATTACCGGTTTCAGGCAACGGAATGGAGATATCAATGGAATTTTCGTTATTAAAAAAAATAAAATATATGGTTTTCGGACTGCTGCTTACCGCCGGCATATTTCTGATTTCCTTCAGGGTGTCTGCGGGCGAATTAAAATTTCACGCGTTATATGTCGGAAGCGGCGACTGCCTGATTTTGGAGAGCAACGGTCATTATATGCTGGTGGATTCGGGTTATGACGTCACGACAAAATCTGTGCTGGATTATCTCAAAAATCTGAATATTCCCGAAAACAAAATTGATTATGCGGTGGCAACCCACCCGGACGCAGACCATGTGGGCGGTTTTTCCGCGATTTTCGATCAGTATGAAATCGGGGAAGTCATTTATTCTCCCTGCACGAAATCAAGCGTGGCGTTCACAAATTTTATTTCATCGGTCAAAAACCACCATTTATCTTACCGGACTCCTATCGAGGGGGAAACGTGGAAGTTGGGAGACGCTTCGGTACAGGTAATTTATGACGGTTATCAGGGGACAACGTATAACGAATGCAGTATTGTCCTGAAGGCGACCTGCGACGGGAAGTCTGTCCTGCTGATGGCGGATCTGCCTACGGTCACCGCCAATTCTTTAATGAAGCAGGGCTATAATTTCAGGGCAAATGTATTGAAGGTAGGTCATCATGGGGCGGCGTCCTCGACATCTGAGGAGTTTTTAAACGCGGTAAACCCTTCCCACGCAGTGATTTCCGCATCGGAGCAGCCGAACGTAGAGCCTGCATTTCCCAGAGATTCTGTTTTGAAAAAACTTGCAGCGAAATTTATTAAAACTTACCGCACCGTCGACGGGAATATCTGTATCAGCATTAAAAACGGGGTTATCAGCACGAAGAATAAAGAGCATAACGACTTTGTTTCTATTACGAAAGGCACCGTAACTTTGAGCAACAATGTCATGTACGCCACCGGCAAGAAACTAAAGCCGGCTGTCACATTGACTGTCAACGGCGCCATAATTCCGGCAAATCAATATAAGGCAAAATATTCTTCAAACACATATGCCGGCACTGCGACGGTAAAAGTCACCGGCAACGGCAAAAAATATATCGGAAGTCTTCAGAAAACTTTTATGATTCTTCCGGCGCGGGAAACTTTAAAAACTACATTAAAAAAGCCCGCTCAGGTTACTTTAAGCTGGAAGACGCAAAAGAATATTTCCGGTTATACGATTGTCTACACGACGGACAAGCTGTTCCGGAAGGATTTAAAATATATTAACATTAAAAAGCAGTCTACCACTTCAAAAACGCTCAAAAATCTTTCTTACGATACGACTTACTATTTTAAGATACGGGCATATCGCAGCAATCTGGGCTTCGGGCAATGGAGTAAAAAGAAATCCGTTAAAACGTCAAATCCATATCCGCTGCAAAAGCAGATTAAGAAGATTATTCAGGAGGAGCGCAGCGTCATCATAAAATGGAAGCCATCTGACAGCGATTTGGCAAAGGGATATGTAATTCAGTATTCCGGTGGGAAAAAATTCAGTAAAAAAACGACAAAGAAAATTACCATTAAAAAACACTCTGTCAATCAGGCGGTCATTTCAAAATTAAAAACGGGAAAGAAATATTATTACAGAATTCGCGGATATAATAAATACGGAAACGGCCAATGGTCAAAGGTTGTTACTTTCCGGTTAAAAAAGAATTTTATATAGAAAAACAGCGCCCGCAGGTCACTGTCTTTGTTGAATGACATTGTCCCTGTAAGCGCTGTTTTTTCTATTCCGGCAATACGCTGATTGCAATTCCGATAGCGTCCGGGCCGGTATGGCAGCCGATACTGAACGAAAGATTTCTGTTGACATGATTTTTAATTTGCGGGAAACGCTCGTGTACCATTGCCTCCCATTCCGTAATATCATCGTCGTTTAACAGCGTCGTCGCCGTATCCACGCAAATTCTCTCCGGCGGAATATCTTTAAATCTTTGATTCAGGTCGTCCTCGACAGCGTCCAGCATTTTGAGCTGCGCTTTTTTTATCCCACGCACTTTTGCAAATGCGTCGAGTTTTTCTCCCTGAATTGTCAGAACCGGTTTGATATTCAGCACTGCACCAATCGTCGCGCCCGCAGGAGTTACCCGCCCGCCTTTTTTCAGATATTCCAAAGTATCTACCACAATATAAATACTGGATTGGTACGCATCTTCTTCCAGCTTTTCTTTAATTTCAACGGCGCTGCTTCCGTTGTCTGCCATCTTTTTTGCATCGAAAACAGAGCGGTACATCGGAACGGAAATCCGATGATTGTCTATGACCTGAACCCTGCCGTCATATTCTTCCGCCAACTGCTTCGCCGCAAAACAGGAGTTACTCAGACCGCTGGACATTGGAATATAGACCAGTCCCTCATATCCGCGCGAAAGAATATCGTCCCACATATCCATCACATCGCCCGGCGAAGGCATAGACGTGGTGATATTTTTTCCGGATTCCAAATATCCGTAAAACTGATTTCTTTCAATATTCTTCCCCTCAAAATAAACCTGTTCGTCCATAATCACCGGCATTGGAAGTAAATAAATATTATTTTCTTCCGCCTCTTTCAGAGTAATGCCGCTGTTGGTATCCGTCATAACTGCTGTCTTCATAATTCCTCCTGATTACCGGAACAGACATGGTTCCTGCCTGCTCCGGTTGGATTTTTAATTATTTGATTTTCTTACTCTTTTTTGTTCTGCTCCATGCGCCATATACTGTTTTCTTTCCGGAAAATTTATATGCCCGCACCTGAAAATAATAAATCTTCTTTGATTTCAGCTTTTTGATAATGACATTGGTCTTTTTAACCTTCTTTATCTTAGCCTTTTTCATTTTTCTGTTGAGCGAATATCTAATCTGATATCCTGCCGCTCCGTTGATTTTCTTTAATGTCAGCGCGGCTTTTTTCTTTTTCACGACAATCTTTGTCACCTTAGCTTTTCCAACTTGAACTTTCGGTAAATCTTTTCCTTCCGTAGTCGGTTCGCCGTAAGATACCGGCGCTGCTGTCGTTTGCAAAGGCGCCATTGTCTGCGGTACGGTAGTTGTCGGAGCCGCCGTTGTTTTCGGAGGCGCTGTCGTAGGTTCAGCTTCTATCGTGACGGAAACATTTGCGCTGTTGCTCGTATATCCGTTCTTTGTTGTTTTTACGTTGATATTGTCGTAATGTCCCGGAGATAATAAGAAGGTCTTTTCCCCGACTCCTGACGAAATATCAGAATATAACGCCACGTCTCCCATACAAATGCTGTATGTAGCTTCAGGATCTTCTATATCGTCCCATGAAACAGTAATTTCGCCATAGTTATTTGACACTGCCCTGACGTTTGTCGCCCTTGCCGGCAGAAGACTTTCCTGCCCCATCACTGCCAGTTCGCACATGTGATATGAATCTGAACCGTAGTTAATCGTTCCATCGGCATTCAGATTGTTTGGAGCAATTCCGGAAATAATATGGTACTCCACATATCTGATTGTTTCCTGACTGTAATTGCTAAAGTCCACTTTGTCGCACAACATCTGTTTCCATGTATAATTATCTGTGAAAAATACCCTCTCATATTTTTCCCCATCGCCGGAGAATAAAATCTCATAAGATTTTGGAGAGCGTCCCTGATTTTCAAAGACTGATATCACCATCGAAATGTCTGACGGAGTATAATCCTTTGCCAAATCATAATAAATATGCGCTTCTTCCCTGTCAGACCGCGTCTGCAGGTATCCCTGATGATGATTGGTGTTGGTATAAATACCGTCATTTAAGGCCGCCGGCCCGGCGCTGATATCCTGTGAACCCTCTACTGCCACATTGTAATTGCCGTCACCCGGCACTGCCCCTTCGACTAAATTGTCGTCCGGACAGGTGACTTTCACGTCCGGATAAGAAATCTTATATGAAAGGTTTAACGCTGTCCGCAAATAATTTCCATAACCGTCAACCGTAACGTTTCTCTCAATTCCCGATGATACCCAGCCGTCGTATAATGTAGATACGGAAACAACATGCTCGCCGACTTCCGCGCTTGTCTCATAAACTTCTCCCGGCACTGCATTTTCATTGACTGCCGCTCCGTCCACCTTGACAATATAGCTGTAATCTTCCTGTCCTTCTCCTGCCACAACGGAATATCGGATTGTTTCAAATTTATCGCCATTCACAATTAAATCTGCCGCTTCTTTAAATTCATGCGTATAGATACTCGGTTCGGTAGTCGATGCAACGACTGCAATCTCGTTGACTGCATATCCATATGCGGTTTTTCCCTCAGACAATGTGATTTTTACATATCTGACCGCTTTGCTTTTGTAATTGCCCAGTTCTGAGAGCATGACACTGGCAACTGGATTTTCTTTATCGTATTGATACCCCTTGGCAGTACCTACTTCTACATAATTCTGCGCATCTCTGGATAATTCCACTTTTAAATTTTCCGGATATGTGTTTCCGTTGGTATAGTACAGAGCCACTCTGCTCAACTCAGACGCAACATAATAATCGCCTAAATCTACTACTATCTCCTGCGGAGAACCTGCGCCCGTCCTGAGTGCAACTTCTTTTCCTTCTCCGGTCTGTAAAGAGCCGTCCACAGCAGCCTGCACAGTAGTAATGTCATATCCGCCCTGCTCGTAGTATGAAGAAACCGAGTAGATGCCCGCCATCGGGTTGTTCAGTCTGCTGGCAATATTTGCGGTGCTGCTAAACAGCGTTGAAATGTCTTCCACGCTGACATTATCGCTTTTGACGCCGGAAGAAATTTTTTCGCCGTCAACAGAAATAACCGTCAGCCAGTGCAAACCTGCCGGCACTCCCGTTATCGTATACTGTTTTCCGGAAACCGCTCCCGCTTCAACCAGTTTTTTATCATCAAGATATACGACATACTGATAATTTTCCTGTCCGCTTCCGGCAACAATCGTATAGTTTAACGTATTGTAATCGTCTGATGTCAGAACGACCGCTTCGGCATTATCACATTCTTCAATCTGAGCCTTTTCTACATTGGAATCCGTATC
Source organism: uncultured Lachnospiraceae bacterium (assembly GCA_947631665.1). GTDB lineage: Bacteria > Bacillota > Clostridia > Lachnospirales > Lachnospiraceae > Eubacterium_G. Next base: position 6,045 of record CANRMF010000060.1, read on the forward strand.
CAAAACTGCAACCTCGCAGAGCTGGATTCCCCATGCATAGCTGTCCGGATAGTAGATTTTTATAAACCTTACATTTCCCTGCGCGCCGGAAACGTCCTGTATTCCAATCAGATTGTCCGGTGTCAGAGTCTCCTGCACTTCGCTTCCACTCACTTTTTTCACCGTAGTGTAGTGTATCCCATCAGCAGAATATTCGATTTCATATCCCTTTACAGGGGTATCGCCGGCATTTTTTTCTTTGTAGCCGAATACAATCCGGTCAATCCCCTCTGCCTTGTATGTCTGCTGTAAATCAACCAAATAATATGTTCCCTGTGTGTTAAATGTGGTGGCTGCATGTTCTCCCTCCAGATTCCCATCTGTGAGAGCTTCCTCCCGTCCTTCCTCCTTAGACGGATTTGCCGTCACCGGCTTGCCGAGTGCCAGATTGTAGTTTGAATCTGCCACCATTGCAGCCAGACTAGGGTCAACCTCAGCGCCAACAGTCAATTCAGCCGTACTGATTGATGCGGCAACCATAGCAACGCTTAATAACAGGCTGCTTGCTTTTCTCATTAAATTATGCATTCTCCTCCTCCTTTTTTGAAATGCAAAAAAGGTCTTTTTTCAGACCTTTTTGTTTTAATAATCCGTACCCTTCGTCTTTTTCCTGTTTTTTATTATAACACAAGTTTTGGGAATGAAAAGGGGAAGATGAAATTTGGTGTCCCTGTTACAGTTCACCCTGTTCAATTTCGTTTAGTTCTTCTTCGGTTATTCCTGTGGCAGTCAAAATTATCTGCCGATCTACATGGCTTTCCAGAAGTTTTTTCGCTGTGCTGATTTGTCTGCGTTTTTCGCCGATTTGTATGCCTCTTTCCTCAACCGTCTCCAGATATTTCTCCTCATCAAACTCCTCCAGAATCATTCCACACACCTCCGCTTTATGGACTGTCAGAAACTTTTCCAAGATACCTTCTTTGATGCATTCATTTACTGCCAGATTGACGGCTTCCTCCATAGTTCCCACAGTCTTTCTTTTTTCTCTTATCGTATCTATCAGTATAGCATATTCCTCCAAGATTTTACACCTCGCAAACAGCTTTTTGTTTTTTCCGTAATTGATATTTAACAGATGCGCCGTCCACTCACATTCTCCCGGCGCCTTATTCTGCATAAAGCAGTCCGAAAGCTTTAAGAGGACTTCATCTGCGGTCTCCGGCTTTCCGTTGTAGAAGATATAGTACCGCGGCTCCGGGATTTTCATCAGCGTGTTCCCGTAAATATTCAGATCGAACTGTGCGATGTATTTCTCCATCAGTTTTGCAAAGTATATCAGTCCCCGCAGCGGCATGTTCGGGTT
>CANRMF010000061.1 GCA_947631665.1 uncultured Lachnospiraceae bacterium
GACGGTACTTCCGGTTCTTCTGTCGGAGGCTGGACGCTGCCTGCTTCAACACCGTATACTTCCATTTCCCAGATGGAGTATCCGTAAATGGTCGTCTTTGTATTGCAGAGTACGCGCACATACTGCGCTTCTGCTGCCGTAAAGCTTCCTTCCCGGATTTCGCCTTCTTTGCCGTCTTTTACATCATAAACGGTCTGCCAGTCGCTTCCATTCTTTGAAATCTGGAACTGATAATCTTTTGCAGAGGCGGTTTCCCACATCAGTTTGAAAGAATCAATCCGATAAGTGCCGCCCAAATCTACCTGAAGCCACTGAGAACCAAGCGCGTCCTGTATAGTCTCCCATCTGCTCGTCATATTTCCATCAACCGCATTTTCGGCTTTATTTCCACCCAAAGAAGTTGATGCGGTCACAGATTTTCCTAACGCTACATTGACTTTTTCTACCGGCTGTACCGGTTTTTCGGTCTGCGGCTCGGTCGGCTTTTCAGTCGGAGCTTCCGTCTGCGGTTCGCTCGGCTTTTCGGTCGGAGCCTCCGTCTGCGGTTCGCTCGGAGTTTCAGCGCTTATCTGCGTTCCGTATACTTCCAGTTCCCAGATAGAATATCCGTATCCTGTCGTCTTTGACGTACAGAGAATTCTCACATATTTTGCCTGAGTGTCTGCAAAACTTTCTTCCCTGCTCTGCCCTGATTTTCCGTCTGTAATATTACATACGCTGTTCCAGTCTTTTCCATTCATGGATACTTGGAACTGATACTCTTTTGCAGCCGCAGTCTCCCAGTCTGCCTTAAATCCATTGATATTATATGTTCCGTTTAAGTCCACCTGAATCCATTGCGGATTTTCTGCTTCGTGAACAGATTCCCAGCGGCTTCCTTTGTTGTTATCAATCGCATTTGCGGCAGCGTTTCCTCCTAATACGGTGGAAGCGGTCGCTGTCTTTCCTGTCAGAATATTTACTTTTTCTACCGGAGCCTGTGTCTGTGGCTCAGTCGGCTTTTCTGTCGGAGCCTGTGTCTGTGGTTCCGTCGGTTTCTGTGTCGGTGCCTCTGTCTGCGGCTCGGTCGGCTTCTGTGTCGGTGCCTCTGTCTGCGGCTCGGTTGGCTTTTCTGTCGGCGTCTCAACCAGTCCTTTGTCTTCGACTACCACATCTTCTACAACTTTGCCTGCTTCATAGCCTTCCGGATTTCCGACTTTGGCGTAAGTCTTACCAAGAGAAGTCAGTTGTCCTTTGAGCGGATCGTTTGCTCCGCGGAAGAATAATCCGCTTGCTCCGTTACCAAACTTTGAGGTGTCAGAGCCGTCAAACGGGAACCACGCATAACGCTCCACATAATCTAACTTGTCAAGTTTCGGAATGACATTTTCCATAAAGTCTACAATAATCTGTCGCTGCCAGTTTCCTTCGTCCGGCCCACCTGTCCAGTCAAAGTTCTGTACCTGTGTCCACTGGCCTACGCCCCATTCCGTAATCCAGACCGGCTTGCCTGTTCTCTCATGAATTTGTTTAATGATATCTAATACAAAGTCTCCCGGATAATCAAAGTAGAAATGCACTGCCGTAAAGTCGTCATGATAATCCGCCCTGACCATTAACTCATCATACTTTCCGTACCAGCCGCCAACGGTATTGTACGCGTTGTTCGTATCTCCGTATAAGACTGTCGGTACTGCAACGCCCGGTGAGCTTACGCTGATTCCCTCATTTTGAATTTCCTGCATCTGAGGCCACAACTGCACTGCCCTCTCCGGCGTAATGTTGGACTGATCCGGCATATCCGGCTCGTTAAATGTGAGCAGATATTTGTAATCTTTATATTTTTTATTTTTAAGCCAGTTGGCTTCTCTGGAATTATTTCCGCCGAAATCGCCCCAGAGCATTGGTACAAATTCAACCTGATCGCTGACGCCGTTTAATTCATCAGTAGACCATGTATAATACCAAGAAAGATTTGTTTCTTTGATCTTGTCAACGTCCTCCTGCCAGATGCCCATACCTTTCTTTGAGATAAAGAAGCTTCTGATATTGGAGGTAACCGTCTTATTTCCATTGATTGACGCAACGACATAAACCGTATGTTTTTTGACGTCAATATTTTTTACTTCTACGGAAAATTCCGCTTTGTCTGCATCAGCGCCGGAAATCGTCTGAACTAATTGGTCGTCCACATAAACGTCGTATTTGGTTGCGCCGCTTAACGCTTTAAACTTGACGTCAAATCTGCCTGACGCTACAAGCTGTCCTTTCTGTGGAGATGTAATTGCTCCGTTTTTCCAGTCTGCATACGCTCCGGTTGCTACGGATTCCTGCTTTGGCGTTTCCGTCTCAGTCTCCGTTTCTTCTTCCTTCGGTTCTTCCTTTTGAATATTTTTCTCTGCCTTCGGATCGTCTGTCGGCGTAATACCGGTTTCCTCAATAACTACACCGGACTCATTTCCGCCGGTCAGATAATAATCCTGCAGGCTGGTTGCTTTCCCGTTGTTGTAGGATAATAACGCCTGTCGTGCATATCCTCCGCCGGAGCCTGCACCGGTCGTAATCGCAGGGCCCGTTCCATTGATAATATTATGAAATCCTACAATCGGGCCGCTTCCATTTGCAATTTCCACCGTACACGCATTTTCAATCAGTACGTTTTCCGTATTCGGCACTTCGATTGCATTATCAAGGAAAATGCTTGCGCCGTTTGTATTGATAAATACATCATAACTGCCAAGACCGACTGCGTAGTGGTTCTTTACATTGTTTGCCACTTTGTAAGCCGCATAACCCAAAACCGTACCGTTGTGGCTCAGCCAGCTTTCCTGCTTCTGCGGGTCGTAGCATTTTTCATTCTGTAAGAAATAAGTTTTTCCGTTTTCACCTCTCCATAAAACATCATACTCTTGGAAATGCTCTACCATTAAACCGTACAGGGTTACGTCGTCGCCATTGACAACAACGCCGTTGCCTGCTTTATTCAGATCCCAGCCCACGCCGGCGCCATGATCTGCTCTCCAAATCCAGAAATGGTCTCCAATCACATCATTACTATTGATTACCATTGCCTGCTCCGTAGACGCCACGCCGCCATGAACGCCGCCGATACGGATAAATACGTCCTGCAGAATGGTCGGGTTGGAAGCGTGTCTTCTGTTGCAGCCTTCTTCTCCGGCAACAATCATGTTCTTTGAAGTAGAATCTGCATCTAAAATAATTCCTGCGACGGTTACGCCGTCCACATCAGAAATCTTGACTGCTGAATCCTTGTTTGTCGGGATAATCGTTGCAAGTCCGAGTCCGAGAACAATCGTATTTGCTTTCGTAATCTGAATCGGCTCCTCCGCATAATAAATTCCCGGAGAGAGAATGATATTTTTTCCTGCCTTCAATGCGGCGTTGATAGAAGCTGCATTGTCCCTGTCCGCTCTGGCAATATAAAATTCATCAATGTCCAGAGATTTTCCTTCGCCCATGCTTCCTGCTGACCATGAAACGCCTTTGGAGTTTTTGCGCATGGAAGGTGCGAACACTTTATATTCCTGAACGTCTTCATCATAGTAGAGGAACGGTTTTTCCCGCAGCGCGTCGGTAGAATTTAAGATTGTATACTTTCCTCCGCTCTGCCAGTTTGTTTTTCCAAGTCCGCTCTTTAACTGGTACATCGGGAATTTTGATACGGTACTGTTCCAGTTTGTTCCGTTCATTCCGGTACAGCCCTGTACCACTAAGTTCCAGTTGATACCGTAGAAGTCGCCCTGTACATTATTGTTTCTGAGATAATACTGCTGCTGTGACCATGAACCCAAATCTCCATGAATCACACTGTCTGCGACATAGCCGCCGCTTGCCCAGCCGTCCCACATATAGTTCAGACGCATGGAACGCTGAACATCTAATCGTCTTGCCGGCGCTGCCTGTGAAACTGCCCACTGGAAATCCCAATAAGCATCGTTTGTATTAAATCCAACCGGCGCGATGGAAACATTTTCAATGCCCATCCAGAAATTACAGGTAACATTGCTGTTGTCCAATACCGGTGGAACGTGTACGTTTTTAATCGTTACGTCGGTCGGGAGTTTTCCAAGTCCCAAAATCTGCATATAGTAGGACATCTTAATCTGATCTGCCGCCATATTGGAGTAATCGCCCTTTTTAAATGCAAACGCATAACGGCCGGAGCCGAACTGCTGTCCCGATCTGGAATTTCCGTTTTCGTCAACGTCGCCCTGATAGCAATATACATCATTGATTACATTGTATATCTGCTCAACGTCATCTTTTGGAGAAAATACATACATATCTTCGCCAAACATTTCTATTTCTAAGGAAACAGGCTCGGAAAGACTGCTGCTTCCCTCCGCTGCGACTTTATAGTAATTTTCGTATTTTACATTATTCGGATTTTTATCCGTCCATGTCAGTCCCGTTACTGTGGTAATCTTTTCATAATTTCCGTAACGGCTGCCGGCGCGGTACACATCATAACGCTCTGCATTATTGTACCGATCCCACGAAATCTTCAGCCCTGAATCTGTTTTTTCCAAATGCAGATTTTCAGGTGCCTTGACTACCTCCGCCGCAAAAATCTGCGTGGTAGCTGCCAGACTGGTATTTCCGACAAAAACGGAAAGTACCAGAACTACACTGAGTAACATAGCAATAAATCTTTTTTTGCCTGCCATTTTTCTTTCTCCTTTACATTCTTTTCGTACGTTTCCTTTTGGTTTCACAGAATAATCTTTATTACCGCTCTCAATCGTACTTTCGATTCTAACATAATGAAAATAGATAAAATAGTAGACATTCTTTCAAAAAAGTGTAATAAAATCGATTTTTTACCACCGCCATTTATTGCGATTTATGCTTTCTGTACTCCTTCGGACTCACTCCTTTTATTTTTTTGAATACCTTCGTAAAGTATTTTTCATCATGAAATCCCACTTTGTATGCAATTTCATATACTTTAAAATAGTTCTGTTCGAGATAGACGCAGGCGTGCTCAACGCGCAACTCATTAAGGTACTCTGCAAACCCAATCTGCAGATGTTGGTTGAACATCGTGGAAAGATACCCGCCTGAAATTCCGATTTCCTCCGCCACTTTTTTGACTGTGAGGTCTTCCGAATAGTGCTCCTCAATATATTCCTTCGCCTCATGGACAAAATTGTTTTCGTCGTTTTCTCCGTCCTTCTTTTGCGCTCCGCTTCCGGTCTGCAGATACTCCTCAATCAGCCTGTTTAAGCACTCCAGAATATCGGAAGCCCTGACCGGTTTTAACAGATAATCCTTCGCTCCGTAACGGACGGCGCTCTGCGCATATTGAAATTCATCATAACCGCTGAGAATAACAATCAGCGGCTTCAGTTTTGTCGCCGCCAGTTTTTTCATAATCGTAATGCCGTCCATTTTCGGCATCTGAATATCCAAAAGCACAATGTCCGGCTCATATTTTAAAATCGTATCCAGCGCCTCCTGACCGTCCTGCGCCTCATAGATGGCATCAAAAGTATCCGTATGCAGCTGAATATACTTGATAACGCCGCGCCGGATAATTTCCTCATCTTCTGCAACCAATAATTTAATCTGCATTTTCTCCCTCAATTCTAATCTGCCTGAATACTGCTGCGTGCGCTGCTTTCACATGGGATACGCACCGTAACCGTTGTTCCTTTTCCTACACTGCTTTTAATATCCAGCGTAAAATTCTCCTGATATTTTAACTGCAGCCGCTCTTTGATATTGTTAATGGCGTATTTTCCGATGCGCTGCTTTGCGTAATCGCGGGTTTCCGGTTTGTCCTCCCAGATTGCGTCAATCCTGCTCTGCTCCATTCCCGCGCCGGTGTCCGTCACCTCAAAGTGCAGCATATCCTTTTCACGTTTTCCACTCACCGTAATTTTGCAGGAGCCGCTGCCCTTTTCCAAGCCATGCACAACCGCATTTTCCACAAACGGCTGTAAAATCAGCTTCGGTATCTTTTCCTGTTTGATGGAATCCTCAATCGCAATCTCACATTCCAGACGGTTTGAAAACCGCATTCCCTGAAGCTGCAGATATTTTGTGACAAGCTCCATCTCGTTTTCCACCGTAATATCACTGTCTCCCCGATTTAAGAGCAGGCGGAACAACTGCGACAGCGCAATAATATTGTCTGCCAGTTCCTCATTGCCGTCCTCGTTCGCTTTCCAGTAAAAAGAGTCCAGCGTGTTATACAGAAAATGCGGGTTCATCTGCGCCTGAAGCGCGCTCAGTTCACTTTCCCGCTCTTTCAGGGTCATCACATAATTTTCCTCAATCAGCGTTTTGATATCTTCCACCATGCGGTTAAAACACTGCGCAACCTCCCCGATTTCATCTTCGGTCGAAAGCTCTATCTTCTGATTAAAATCTCCCTTTGAAAA
>CANRMF010000062.1 GCA_947631665.1 uncultured Lachnospiraceae bacterium
AGGCGGGAAAATTTGAGTCGTCTACAAATATCAATGATTATTCAAATGACGATATTGACGCGGTGAGTCCGAAAATGGATCGCGTCATGACTATTGGCGGCGTCGTGGTTGGAATTTTTGCTTTTGTGATTGTAGCGGTGCTGATTACAAACGCTGCATTTTCATATTTTTATTCTGATAATGTTTCCCTGCAGGCGGGGATTGGCGCGCAGCAGGAAGTGGAAACGCTGCCGGAAGGAAAGGCAAAAGTACCGTCGGTTCTGGGATTAAGCCAGCAGGACGCGGAAACCAGATTAAACGAAAACAGGCTCGGCTGCGACGTTACGGAATGGGAATACAGTGACGAGTACAAGTACGGACAGATTGTACGGCAGGATATTACGCCGGGTACGGTCGTTGACACCGGTTCCACAACCGTTCATTTAGTGGCAAGTTACGGAAGCCAGAAAGTCAGGGTGCCCGACGGTTTAAAGGGTGAAAAGGTCAGCAAAGCGATAGAGCAGTTGGAAGAACAGGGATTTGAGTATGATATTACTTATGAATTCAGTTCTGAGGAAATTGATACGGTCATTTCCTATTCTCCAAATGAAAAGGCGGAGGTTTCCAAAGGCGAAGTCATTCAGTTGACGGTCAGCCGGGGCAAACAGTCTACCGGAGAGCTTTCTGTCGGTACAGTTCCGAATGTCGTTGGAAAAACGCAGGCAAAAGCGCAGGAGGCAATCTCGGCAGCGGGTTATAACTCCGGTTCGGTCAAACGTATTTTCAGTGACGATGTGAAAAAGGACTGCGTAATCCGGCAGAGTATTCAACCCGGAGCGGCTCCGTATGGTATCAGCATTTCACTGATTGTAAGCGATGGGCCGGAAAATGCAGAGAAACAGTATAAAGCAGTTTATACGGTGGCGTTGGAAGATTTGCTGGACGAAAACGGAAATCCGATTACTTCAGGAACCGTTACGGCAGTCTTAAATGGAGAGCCGCTTAAAATTGACGAGGCGTATGCGAAAGTCGAAGACTGGGACGGCGATTACACGATGCAGCTGACAGGCAGCGAAAAAGGAAATGCCACGCTGTATATTTATGTCAATGGCGTAGAAGCATTTCAAACGAATGTGAGATTAAAATAAACCGACAGGCCCACCCGATTTTGGGTGGGCATTTATATCATACAGAGAGGAAGCGAATGAAGGGCAGAATAGTAAAGGGAATTGCAGGTTTTTATTATGTGTATGCAGAAAAACATGGGCTCTATGAATGTAAGGCAAAAGGTATTTTCCGCAATAAAAAAATCAAGCCGTTGGTTGGGGATTTTGTAGAAATTCAGGTGATTGATGAAAAAGAGAAAACGGGAAATATTGTAGAAATTCTTCCGAGAGAAAATGAATTGATACGCCCTGCGGTGGCAAATGTGGATCAGGCGTTGATTGTATTTTCCGTACGGCAGCCCAACCCGAACCTGAACCTTTTGGATAAATTTCTCGTTATGATGGAATATCAGAATATTGAGACGATTATCTGCTTTAATAAAACAGACCTTGGAGAGGACTCTTTTATGGAGGAATTAAAGCGGATTTACAATCAGGCAGGATATCCGGTTTTCTTTACCAGCACGACAGAACAGACCGGGGTAGAACAGATTAAAGAAGCGGTGAAAGGAAAATGCACTGTGCTCGCAGGGCCTTCCGGCGTCGGCAAGTCTTCCATGTTAAACGCTTTGACGGAAAACTATACGATGGAAACAGGAAGCGTCAGCAATAAAATAGGACGCGGAAGACATACAACGAGACATTCGGAAATTTTTCATCTGGGAGAGAATACCTATGTTTTTGATACTCCGGGATTTAGTTCGCTGTATGTGCCCGGAATGACGAAAGAAGCACTGGAGGATTGCTTTCCGGAATTTTTTCAATATGCCGGACAATGCAGATTTTCCGGCTGCGCCCACATTGACGAGCCGGACTGTCAGATTAAGAAAGCATTGCAGAATGGAAAGATAGATCAGAGCCGGTATCAGAATTATAAAATGATGTACGGAGAGTTAAAAGAAAAGGAGAACCGTTATGATTAAGTTAGCGCCATCAATCCTGTCAGCGGATTTTGCTGATTTGGGAAACGAAATCCGAAAAATTGACGAGGCGGGCTGCGACTGGATTCATGTCGATGTTATGGACGGAATGTTCGTGCCCAATATTTCTATGGGAATACCGGTCGTCCGCGATGCAAGAAAACATACCGATAAATATTTTGACGTGCACCTGATGATTGAGGAACCGATTCGTTATGTCAGCGCGTTTAAGAAAGCCGGCGCAGATATGCTGACGGTTCATGTGGAAGCGTGCGAAGACGTCCAAAAAACGATTGACGCAATTCATGCAGAGGGACTTGATGCAGGTCTGGCGTGCAATCCGGAAACGGCAGTAGAGGAAATCGTGCCTTATATCAATCAGGTGGAAATGATTTTGATTATGACGGTTCACCCGGGATTTGGAGGACAGTCTTACATTGATGAATGTACGGAAAAAATAGAAATTGTCAATGCGATTGTACAGGAGTATCATTTGAAAAACCTGATTGAAGTGGACGGCGGGGTAAATCTGTCTAATGTAAAAACGCCGCTTGAAGCGGGAGCCAACGTCGTAGTGGCGGGCTCTGCAGTATACAATGGAAATGTAAAAGAAAATATAGAGGCTTTTCAATCCGTCTTTGCTGAGGCTTTTACTGAACATCAATAAAAGTTTGATGCCGGATTGGGAAGCGGGGAAAAGGACGTTGTATTATAGAGACTTTCAAAAAGAGAGTCTCTTTTTGATTGGATAAAAAATTGTTTTGTATGAATTATGACAGGTATAAAGTTAGAAAAATGTTTTGTACGAATTGCGACAGATATAAAGTTAGAAAATTGTTTTGTATGAATTGCGACAGACATAAAGTTAAAAGAATGTTTTGTGCGAATTGCATTAGACATAAAGTAAAAAAATGTTTTGTACGGATAGCAGCAGACATAAACTTAAAAAATATGATTGACATACTGTATATACTGTGTATAATGTAATATATACAGTATATACTATATTAAATATGCGGAAAAGATGCTCCACAGACAGGAGAGAACTTTCTGCATGTTGGAGAAAGGGAGAGCAATCCTTGAAAATTATTATTTCAAACCAATCAGAACTTCCGATTTATGCGCAGATTCGGGAGCAGATGAAAGAACAGATTTTAAACGGAACCATTCCGGAGGGAAGCGTTATGCCGTCTATCAGAAACCTTGCAAAGGAAACCGGAGTCAGCGTTATTACAACGACCCGCGCTTACAATGATTTAGAGGCGGAAGGGTTTATCGCAACAATGCAGGGGAAGGGAAGCGTTGTACTGCCGAAGAACAACAAAGTTCTGCGGGAGCAGTATCTTGCCCGCGTTGAACAGGAGATTGAAAGTGCAGTAAAAACCGCCGGTCAGATTGGCATGACGAAAGCAGAATTGAAAGAAATCATAGACGCCTTCTGGGAGTCGGAGGTTTAAGGAGAGGATTTTATTTCCGGAATGGTTTTATGGCGGAATGCCGCCGGATAATGAGGACGGCACAACAGGCAGAACGCCCGATAGGAGCAAAAAATATGAATGTTTTAGAAATTGAAAATTTATGCAAAGAATACAAAGGTTTTTCATTGAAAGATATCAGTTTCAGTCTTCCGGCAGGTTATATCATGGGATATGTCGGACAAAACGGCGCGGGAAAGACGACGACGATTCAGTTAATCAATCACATCTGCAAATTTTCAAAAGGAACTGTCAGAATCAATGGAAAAACATTTGAGGAAAATCCGCTGCAATATAAGGAAGCCATTGCCTATGTGGGAGATGAATCCTATTTTCCATACAACTTCCGTATCAGGCATATCCGCAGCGTCTTAAAATCTTTTTACAGTTCTTTTGACGAGAAACGCTTCAATCAGTTAATCGAAGAATTCCGACTTCCGGAAAATAAACCGGTTGGACAGTTTTCACGCGGAATGAAAATAAAAATGATGTTTGCGGCGGCTTTCAGTCATGACGCCAGTCTGCTGATTTTAGACGAGGCAACCAACGGACTCGATCCGGTCGTAAAGGCGGACTTGATGAAAAAAATTCAGGAATACATTGAGGACGGAAAGCGGAGCGTGTTTTTTTCAACGCATATTCTGGAGGACTTAGAGGAGATAGCGGATTATATTGTGATGATTGAAGACGGTGAAATTGTCTTTGATTGTACCAAAGATGATTTGCAGGAGGAATATGTCCTGATTAAAGGAGATTATGAACAATTAAGCCCGCAGCAGAAATCAAAGCTGATTGGCATTGAACAGAAAAAATATGGATTTGAGGCGGTAGCGAAAAGTGATGACGCAGCGCTGTTTGACCGACGGTTTATTTTTGAAAAAGCAGACATTGAACAGATTATGCTGCACAGTATTCGGGAGAGGAGAAGTCATGAGAGCCGTTAATTTTATTAAAATAGATCTAATCAAATCAAAAATGCACATTATAAGTATGTTTTTAATGGGAGCGCTGGGGTGCGTGATGGCTTCTGAAAGTGGAATGATTGCAGATATCGCCTATATGCTCTTTGTGGTGGGTGTCATGCAGGGCGCAGTATTTGTAAATGACAGAAAGAGCGACACCGGATTGATTCATCTGCTTCCGGCGACGGATAGAGACAGGGTGCTCGGACGGACTTTGACCGGATTTGTGCTTACCCTGATTGGCGTAATCAATATTTTGGGGTGCAGCGTAGTCCTTACGGTGCTTGGAAAAACTGTCGGGCCGTATTTGGTGGAAGGGATTTTATTGTTTATCGGAGGCTCCATGATTTTTCTTGCAGTGCAAAATACAATCTTTTATCTGCTGGGGTTAAACTTAAGTAAGCAGATTAGTGGTATTGTTCATATCATTCCGGCATTTCTATTCCTGTTTCCGCTATTTTCATTTTCATTATCCGAAAACATAAGTATTCTTATGTGGGCAATCAATCATCTGATGCTTTTTGCAATCTGCATGATTGCAGTCGGACTGGTGCTGTCTGCAATGAGCGTATTTATTTCTGAAAGGATTGTGCGGCATAAGGATTTCCCTGCATAAAAACAGCGCGCAAAAAATATAAGGGAAAGGATACAGAGATGTATTATACATATATATTGCGTTGTGTGGACAACACGCTTTATACGGGAATGACAACCGATGTAAAGCGGCGCTTGGGTGAGCATTGCGGTAAAAAAGAAAAAGGCGCGAAATATACCCGTATGCATACGGTCAAAAACCTTGAAGCAGTCTGGGAGAGCGCCGACAGGGCATCAGCCATGAAACTGGAATATCAGATTAAAAGACTGTCAAAAGCGCAGAAAGAAACGCTGATTCAAAAAGACAATCTGACCGATTATTTTTCGGAGAAAATTGCCTGCGAACAATATCACAGAATTCAATAAAAATACCGGAATGAGAGTGTGGAACTCACTTTCATTCCGGTAAAACAGCATACGTTATCTGAGCGCTGCCGCGCGAGCGTTTTTTTTATTTAATTTCTTCTGCAAAAGCCTGTGCTTTTTCGATGTCAATCTGATATTTCTGCGCGATTTGTTCCGCAGAAATTCCGTTCTTTAAATCTTGGATAATTTTCAGACTGTCGGACAGACCTTTTGCTTCCCCTTCTGCGAGTCCTTCTTCACGACCTTTTGCGAGGCCTTTTGCTTCCCCTGCCTGAAACTGTTCCTTCAGCGCCATTTCCAGTGTCATATATTCTCGCCTCCATTCCCTGCTTTCCTTAATCCGTTCATATTCTTCCCTGATTGTAGCAGAAAATTCGTCATCTGGGAATAGTCCGTTTACACATTTTAGAAAAGTTTTCAGTTCTTCGCTGACATTCCCCTCAGTTCCTTTTGTGTTTAAAACAATCATCGTTGTCCGGTCTCCGTATTCGAGCCCGTCGATTTCCTCGCACCGGTATGTAAACGTGTACCGGTACTGGTTCTTTCCGTACAGGTCATAGGTGCAGATGAAAATAATATAGCTTCTGCACAGTTTCTCATAATCCTGTCCCTTTTCCAGTAAATCCAAGTCAATTAAGTCCCTGTAATACCTGCCTCTTTTTGGAAGGTCTCCTGTCTGGGAGTTCTGCATTTCAACATTGTAGACCTCGTCTTCGCCCTTAATGTAAACATCTAACCGGATTCCTTTGGCGTCGTGGCGGATTGCAATGTTCTTTTCATATTCGGGATATTCAATTTTTACGACTTCCTTTCCTAAGATTTCTCCCAAAATCTTTTTACACAGCGTTTCATTCATCATGAATTTCTGGAAGATGAAGTT
>CANRMF010000063.1 GCA_947631665.1 uncultured Lachnospiraceae bacterium
AGCAAGGGTAGCTGCATAATTGAATAATGATATTTTTTAGCCAAAAGTGTTACAAAAAAGCTTGACCACAACAAGTCAATTAAGTCCCTGTAATACCTGCCTCTTTTTGGAAGGTCTCCCGTCTGGGAGTTCTGCATTTCGACATTGTAAACCTCGTCCTCCCCTTTAATGTAGACATCGAGCCGGATTCCTTTGGCGTCGTGGCGGATTGCAATGTTCTTTTCGTATTCGGGATATTCGATTTTCACAACTTCTTTTCCTAAGATTTCTCCCAAAATCTTTTTACACAGTGTTTCATTCATCATGAATTTCTGGAAGATAAAATTGTCGGCAAGCGTCAGTTCCTCCCAGCGTTTGATTTCCGGTTTTTCAAAGTAATTCTTTTCCATACATAATTCCTCCGTTTCCAATTTTTAATCCAAACCGCAAGACCGGAACTTTCCGGACGGAAAAGTTTCATTTGTTGCATTTTCCTGCCAGAAAAGTTTTTGTCGGTTTATGGAAGATATTATACAGAAAAAAATGAAAAAAAGTGCGTTATTGTACTGAACCATGTTTTTTTCGTCCTGAACCTGCAAAAAATCACAAAAATCGGTGAAAATTGCAAGTTCAGTACGAAATTTTATGGGTTCAAAAAAAACAGAAAGAAGAATTCGTTGAATTTCCTCTTTCTGCTTTTAATATAAGCTTCGCAATCTGGTTATTTTGCAGCCGTCGTATTTTCCACAGCAGAAGCAGTCATATTTTCAATGCCTGACTGCTGCAGCCAACCGAATTATTCCGCATTTATCTGTCATACCATTGCTGCCAAATACCCGCATCATCTTTTCTGAAATTTCGTAATATAAATTGCCAGCAAGATATGCTTCTCTAACCAACAATTTATATTAACGCTAAGAATTCATATAATAGTATGTAAGAAAAACTTTATGACGTATGGCAAACTCACCCGGCAGGTCAGATAATAACTTTAAATGTTCCTGCTCGAAATGCTTTAACATATCAGAACTCATCGATGCCATAACTCCTCTGCTTGCCATAATTCTACCATGCCAGTGCTCTTTGGTAAAAGGAATATCTACAACAAAACTGTCCATATGCGGATTGTCAAAATAGTGGGTTGTTAAATCCTTGATTGACGCTGAAGCGCCATTATAATTCTTATTTATATTTTTTACCAACGCATATGACTTGCTTGCGATGGGATCGTCTTTTAAATGTCCCATATATATTTTTAAAAATATTCCGCCCGGACGTAGTAAAGATTTTATTTTAGGAACGATTATATCCGGAGTAAAATACCAGAAACATTGACATGCGGTTACGGCATCAAACGAATTTTCGCAGAAATTCATTTGTTCGGCGGAACATACCTGATAATTGATATTAGTAAAATTACCGGAAAGTAATTTTGCCTCGTTGATTTGTTCAGGTGATATATCAATCGCCGTAATATTTGCTCCATATTTTGCCAAACCTCTGGGAATAACCCCCGTTCCTGTTCCTAAGTCCAACCAGTTACTATCAGCTTTCCCAATTCCTAAAGAATATAATTTATCGAATAATTCTTCAGGATAAATATCACGATGTTTGGCGTATTCTTTTGAAGTTTTACCAAAGTCAAAAGATTGTCCGTTGTCAACAACATATTTGCACATATAAACCTCCTTCTTAAATCAACCTTGATTCAAGCATTGACTTCCCTGTTTTATAAGTATCACTAACCTCTTTATACATATTTTCATAGAACGCTATCGCTATATCCTGCCTGTGCCTTGCTATTTGCCTTCCTCTTTGAGTAAAAAATACGGAATACATTTTTTCTAATTTAAACTTGTATTCCTGAAAAAAAGAAGGTTCCCTGTCCGTCGTCCCATCTAATACGAGTCCCTCCTCATTCAACGAGTATAACGGCTCTCCAATTTGTCCTTTATAAAAAAGTGTTCTGGCTATCCCCAGCGTTCCTGTAGCATCAATTTTATCTGCATCAAATAATATTTTCGCTTCAATCGTAGCCGGTATATGATTATCTCTGTACCTATGTGTCCTGATACACTCTGACACTTTTTCCGCAAACTTCAAATCATAATTATTTTCACACAAATATTCATATGCTTTCACCGCTCCTACTTTAGCATGACACAATTCTCTGTTTTCAAGTTCCTCTTTTCTGGCAATATCATGCAATAAACAAGCCGTAATCAAGACATCATAATCAACTTCCTTTTCATAACTTGCTATATCAAGCGCAACATATAAAACACGATAGATATGTTCTTTATCATGCGCGCTGTCCGACATACATTGCTGCATGAACGCTTCTATCTTTTTATACTCCAATATTTTCATCTGATTTCCTCTCTATATCATTTCATGTAGTATCTAAATCAATTCCTCTGTTTTCCGTTCTTTATTCTAATTCTCTTAAAAAGGCTTGAATTTCTTTTTTGATTTTAATATATAGAATTTCTTTTTACTGTCACTCATAATCGAATAATAATTTTGCCTATTTATTTTACCAAAATTCCAAACCCATTTCAGGAACTCATAATCCCAAAATTTCGCCTTATTCTTCGCCATATCGGAACGCTTATGGTTTCGGCTGATCAGTTTTCTCCAAAAAATTTGAAAAAGACAGGTAACGCGGGAAATATCTAAGAAAATTATCACATCACAAAATTTGATTCTATATTCAAGAGTGCTATTATAATTTCCCTCCATTATCCACCAATCTTTGTTCAGTTCTTCATTTAAAATTTCAAAGGACTTTTCATCTGCACTCTTTTCCAATTTTCTTCCCAGTATATATTGTCTAAATGAATGACTGGGAGCCCCGTTAGCTTATTCATTTTTTCTGCTAAAGTCGATTTCTCACTTCCGCTACAACCTATAATCAATATTTTTTTAACGCTTTGTTTCATTATTTTATACCTGTATTTTTATACTAAATATCATAATACTGCAAAGCGAAATAGCGTGCAAGGGACAATAAAAACTGAATATCAGACAGTAATATATTTTATGAAAAAATAGAGCAAAAACTATTACTTATCTTAGTAACAATTTTCACTCCATTTTTTGATTAGAACTAATAAATAGGGTTCGTAGGGGTTACCGGGTTACCTCTGTGTCAGATGTACCCTCTACCTCCTTTATTTATCGCACTTTGTGAGTGAGCCACTGGGGAATCGAACCCCAGACAACTTGATTAAAAGTCAAGTGCTCTACCATCTGAGCTAGTGGCCCGTATATGATTATATGAGTTTCTAACCCATGAACTGGGCTAGCTGGATTCGAACCAGCGAATGCAGGAGTCAAAGTCCTGTGCCTTACCGCTTGGCGATAGCCCATTGTGTAAGGTGGCTAGAGGGATTCGAACCCTCGGCCTCCAGAGCCACAATCTGGCGCGCTAACCAACTGCGCTATAGCCACCATGTCTCTGGCAAAATCCAGAACGTGCCCGAAGGGATTCGAACCCCCGACCCACGGCTTAGAAGGCCGTTGCTCTATCCAGCTGAGCTACGGACACTCAGTCGATACAATAACAAATGCATCTTCATGTTTTAAAAACTTGTCCTTCAAAGAACAAAGCGGGTGATGGGAATCGAACCCACATATCCAGCTTGGAAGGCTGGTGTTCTACCACTGAACTACACCCGCATAGCTCGGGGTGACAGGATTCGAACCTGCGGCCTCCTGATCCCAAATCAGGCGCTCTAGCCAAGCTGAGCTACACCCCGTATTATGCGATTCCATTTTTTCACAGCGCAAGAGTTATTATATAAGAAGTAACGGGGATTGTCAACAACTTTTTTCAGAACCTTCATAAACTTTCCGGACGTGTCATAAATAATAAATTTCCGCCTCCGCTTTTCCATCAGCCGTTTCTATAATAATGTAACTTTTTCTTCGGTTCATCTGCCGCGGCCTGCTGATACTGCCCGGATTTAGAATTGTAATTCCATTCGTTTCCACGACTTCGGGAACGTGGGTGTGCCCGAACATGGCAAAATTACAATTATTCCCCTCAGCGGCATAGCATAACCGGTCAATCCCCCAGTCAACGCCATAATAGTGTCCATGCGTGAGCAGCGCTTTATTCCCGTCAAACTCAAACAAATCCGTAAGCGGATACTCTGAACCAAAATCACAGTTTCCCTGAACAATCTTAACCGGACACCCGCAGATAGATTTCAGTTGCCGTTCCTGCCTTATAATGTCTCCCAAATGAATAACAAAATCAAATGATTTATGCTTTTCCATAATTTTGAGAACTCCGTCCAACTGACCATGCGAATCACTGATTACTAATATTTTCATTGGTATCTGTCTCCTCTTTTGAAACACAATCTCATACTAATTTTCTTTTTAAGATTTCCTTCATCTGTTGCAAAGCTTTCCCCCGATGACTGATACTGTTTTTCAGCTCCGGCGTCATCTCCCCGGTAGTCATTCCATATTCAGGAACATAGACAATCGGATCATATCCGAAACCGTTCCAGCCCTTCTGTTCATAAGTAATCAGTCCCTCAATCGTCCCCTTACAGGTCTCAATACTTCCATCAGGAAAAGCCACTGCCATCGCACAGACAAATCGTGCGCTTCGCTCTTTTCCCTTCGCATCTTTTAATTTATCAATAATATACTGATTTTTCACATCATAGGAAACGTCTTTTCCCAAAAATCTTGCAGAATAAATTCCCGGCGCCCCGTCCATATAATCGACTTCTAATCCAGAATCGTCGGCAAGCGCGATTTCACCGGTCATTTCCATAACCGTCCGCGCTTTAATAACTGCATTTTCTTCAAAAGTCGTTCCGTCTTCTACAATATCAATATCCAGCCCCGCCTCTTTCATCGTCACAAATTCTACGTCCGACTTTTCAAGCATCATATTGACTTCCCGCACCTTATCCGGATTTGTTGTTGCAAAAATAATTTTTTTCATCTGTACATTCTCCATTCTGTTTCTTATTTTGTCTGCTTTCATTGGCGCAAACAACTATTGGACTTTTTTTGTATAGGCTTTCAGACAGATATTTGCATCTTGCTTTTCAGCCGGCTGCCATTTTTCGCCGGTAGAACTGATATATCCCTCTCCATCGCTTAAATCCACCTGTATATCCATTCCGTCCGAGACCATTTCAACCGGAATCAGTTTATAATCGTCATTTTCCGTATTCGTTACTTTTACAATAACCGCAAAAGCCTCTCCTTTTTTAATTTTATAATTTTTATCAAGCCTGATTGTATAATAACCCTGATTTTTCAAAACTCCTGCCGCCGCCACGTGCGTGCGGTCATTCAATGAAATTTTTCCGTCATAATGTTCACACACAAAAACCTCATAGTTTAAATTCTGCTTTACCGCATAAAATCCTACCGCCTGAAGATTCTCGTCACTCTTTGCGTGAAACACATTTGAAAAATAAGCGCTTTCGTTTCCCTCAAAGCCCATTGTTCCAAGCCAGCCGCACAAGTCATACTGATAAACAAAATCATAGTTATCCGTCTGCTCCACATTCGTATAACAGACATTCAGCGTGCCAATCCTACTGTCCTCATAAGATACATAAAAAAGTCCGCCGTCTCCGAAATCTTCGCCCCAACTGTTCTGACAGATAAAAGCGCCGTCTCTTTGAATTCCCTCAGTCCGGAAATTCTCCTTCGGATACTGGTCGTCCCAACCAATAATTACAACGTCATGATTTGGCTTTTCTTCGCCCTGATAACAGTAAGCGCATTTTTCCTGATTATAAAAATGATTGGAAACAGCGTTTCCTGAGCCCGCCATATAAATAGAACTTTCAACGCCGCCATACTTAAACACTTTTTCTTTAATCTGCTCATAATCCTTTGACGGAATAATTTCCGCGCCCTGCACGTGCTTCATCACTTTTTTCTTTTCCGCGGAAGGCGCGCTTCCATAAGGATCGTCCTTTTCGTCAACCGGCCCGCTCCACGACATCAGATACGCCATAGAACGTATATAATCCCCGCCGTCATGAATTTCATTCGACAACGCATTATTATAAATCAGATGGTTCTCTGAAAAATCTAAGTTTTCCTCCGGAAGCAGGCTGGATTCCAGAGCGGTCAGCGTAGCAAACGCCCAGCACGTGCCGTAACTCCCCTGATTTTCAATTTTCAGTTTCTTCCCCACCTCCGGATAACTGTATTTCTCCGGCAGGAAAGAATCTCCTTTTGCCTGATTTACAAAACTGGTCTCGCGTTTCTCGCTATCCCACTTAAACTCATAATTCAGATAAGTGGTAAACAATTCCGCCGG
>CANRMF010000064.1 GCA_947631665.1 uncultured Lachnospiraceae bacterium
AGGCGGTTGGCTAATATCCCTCGAAAGGGGGTGAGGCTTATGCGGATCACATTACATATCGGTAAGTTTACCGTTACGATTATCGTGAAAAGCAACTACCGCCACTCGGCCAAGTGACGGTAGTTAGAAACCTTTAATTACCCAATCGAAAGCCAACCGCTTGTCGCAGTGCTTCTTTCTGGCTTTATTATATGCGAAATCAAGTCAAATGTCAACATCAACAAAAATTTGGAATTAGCGGGAGTGGCCCACCTATTTTGAAATCGTTGATGTCTTTTGCTGCTGTTCCGGGTATAGGGAACGATTATTACCTAAGATCATATCCACATTGGAGCAGACAGTTTTCAATTCTCTTTGATAATCCCGGAGGTTTTGGTATGCGGCGTACTGGCTGTCTTTTAACCGGGTCAGTTTTTCCTTTTCTTCTTTCAGTGTTTTTATGGAGGGAAGGCTGCCCGTGCCGGAGCGTTCTTTGAGGAATTTCCGTGCTGTCTCGTACAAAGCGATTTCTGCCTGATGCTCCTGCCGGAAATGATTTTTATTTCTGGATTTCAGATACTGGCGGTAAACATTCTTGTTGGCGAGATACTGTCCGGTGTAGTGAATCTGTTCATTCACTTCTTTTAATTTCTGCTCTGTGGATCGCAGGGCCTTTCTGATTTCTGTGGTCTGTGACTGTGCTTCAGAGAAAGCAGACCGTAAATCATCCTGTGTATCATATCCATGTTCCTGCACATAAGCGACGGTTTTTGCCATTTGCTGCAGGTTGGACAGTTTTACCCGCTGCGCATAAGCCTGACTTTGCTGTGCCTTCACGCACTGCTGCAGATCAACGACAAGCCGGAGATCGGATTTGATAAAAATGAAAGCCGCCGCATCTCCTGTTTGCTCCGGAACTGAAGCAGGCAGGGCGGAAAGAAAATCATTTTCCGTCAATGATGGTTCTGGCACAGTATCAGAGATTTGCTGTTTTGCATTTTTCTCAAACAGCGGGAGCAGATATTTTTCTTCGTAATGGGAGCCGAGGTTTCTTCCGGTAATCGGCTTGTTTCGTTCCGGATGGAGATAGCTGAAACGGCCACGGTTGATTTTCAGCATAACATGGTATTTCTCCATAAGCAGATTTTGAAATTCTTCCAGACTGCGGGCGGAAGCGGCGGCGTCCCGGGTCGCTGTACGGAGAAAATCTTTCTGTGTTTGGAACTCTGTTTTGCGTGGAGTGATCCCTTCGGTAATCATCTTCTCGTTGCGTTTCTCCATGTTCCGCTGCCCTCTGCGGCGGGCGTGGTACTCACGCTCCGTTATTTTCTTTTCTGCAGGAGTCAGTAAATCAACTTGATGAAGATGCTCCCGATGGCACATATCCATGACAGATTGCTTCAAGTGGATCAGGTAATCTTTCGTTATATGGTGTTTGTACCCGGCACGGGAATCGCATGGGCGTTCCATGAATGGCTCCTGCTCTACATCAAATTTCCGCAGGCTGTTAATGACGATATGTATATGGATGTTGCCGCTTTCATTATTTCCGTCCATGTGGGTACAGACAAGAGCCTGATGGCCGGGGAAATTTTTTCGGGCATATTGTAAACCGAGCTGCTGTGCCTGTTCCCCGGTCAATCCATTTTCTTCGGCATCCTTTGGATCGAAGCTAAGAATGTAATGATGGGATTTGATTTCATCATACGTCTGGTTTTTATGGTACTGTGCATTTAACTCTTTACATTCCATATCAAAATTGAACGGATCACAGTTTATCCCATCAAGATAATATTCTTCACGGGGAATCAGCCTGCCGTTTTCATCAAGGATTGGTTTGCCGGTGTATTCGTCGTACTGGAACATAAGGTAACGCTGCGCTTCTCCGTAATCTGCATTTTTACTCGCTATGTGTTTCAGTATTGCCACTTGAGTTTTCTCCTGTCCGTTGTCCATGCAGCCTGGTGGCAGCCGTGAAGTCTCCTGCCAGTTTCAGCACTTCGTATTTCATTTCATAAATGTCGGCAATCCCCTGATTGATTGCTTTTCGCATTTCCTGTGAATGGATGCCGCCGCTGTTGAAGTGGCGGGCAATCTGATTGAGGTTGCTGCCGATTTTTCCAAACTCGGCAATCAGTTTTTTCAATTCCGGAAAGTCAGCCACTAGCTCATATTTTACAATTACTTTTTTGTTCATTACCTGCTTCCGGGCATATTCTGCCAGCGGAAGATTTGCGTTTTTTGCATTCGTAGAAACGATTTCATATTCTGTATCTGTGAGACGGAGCATAATTTGATGGTTATGCCGCAGTTCCTTTTCTTTCTTTGGTCTTGCCATATAGTTTATTCCTTTCAATAAAATTCTTTTCATATATAAGCCGATTTGGAGCCGCTTAACGGTAACAAAATGAAAAAATATTTTGAGATTTTCCGTGATACCTGGAATCACGCTGCGACTATCTTTGATAGGAGCCAACTGCACATTTGCAAAAATGTGCGCACTCTGAGGGTATGGGGAGCAGAATCCCCATCAAGATTGCCGGGTAATCAAAAGTCACAAAGTGAGTTTTGAGTTACGCAGGCGAATCTTGCTCTTCCAGTTTGTAGAAAGCCTTTTATAGAAAAGCCGAATAGAGAGAAAAAGTGAGAAGAGAGTAATGTTGATTTTCTTATAATTTATATTCTGTAAACGTGTAACACTTGATATTATTCGTTTAAACGTATATAATGTGTATAGTACGAAATCAGGAGGACAATTATGTTTGAATATATGACGGCACAGGAGGCCGCTGAGCGTTGGCAGATATCGGTACGGCGAGTACAAAGGCTTTGCAAGGAAAATCGTATTGATGGTGTTTTGAATATAAATCGAGTATGGCTTATCCCTAAAGATGCGGAAAAGCCTGCTGATGCACGATTTAAGAGTCAAGAGAAGGGAGATGTATCGCTTGAAAACCATATTGATAATTGATGATGATGTGCATATCGGAAATGCACTGGAAGAAACTCTTGCAAATGAAGGGTATCGTGTTTCACGGGCATATTCCGGAACGGAAGCTGTATTTGTTTTGTCGCAGGCAAAACCTGACATTGTTTTGCTCGACTTAATGTTGCCGGGATTAAGCGGCGAGGAAGTGCTTCCACATATCAAAGGAATCCCTGTTATCGTTTTAAGTGCAAAAACAGATATAAATAACAAGGTTGAACTTTTGCTGGAAGGTGCAGTGGATTATGTGACAAAACCCTTTCATATGGATGAGTTATTAGCCCGTATTACGGCACATCTTCGCACTTATGATTCTTGTGGAAAGTCAAGAGTTTTATCTTTTGAAGATATGGAGCTTTATACCGATACGCACGAAGTCCAAATTGGAACTGTCAAAACTGGCCTTACGAGAACGGAATACGCCATTTTGAAATTACTGATTCAAAACCAGGCACAGATCGTATCAAAGTCCATGCTTCTTGACCTTATTGGAGAGGATACGCCAGACTGTACGGAGAGTTCATTAAGAACCCATATAAGCCATCTGAGGGCAAAGTTATACGAGATGAATGGCAAAGAGTACGTAGAAACAGTATGGGGAATTGGATTCAGAATGAAGAAGAGTTAGATTCTCAACAAAATCTCAACATTTGTATAACGGCTTTCTCAACGATTTTGCTGTAAGGTAACAGCATCAAAGAAAAGGAGGTCAGACTATGGAATATGTTCTTAAGACAAATGCTTTGAAGAAGAGCTACGGTCACTACAAGGCATTGAATGGACTTACAATGAATGTTCCGAAAGGCGAGGTCTACGGGCTTGTCGGAAAAAACGGTGCGGGCAAAACAACCCTTATTCGCTTGATTTGCGGGCTACAGAAACCGACAGGTGGCGAATATTCCATTTATGGAATCAGCAATAAACAAAAGGAAATCATAAAGGCTCGCCGCCGGATTGGCGCTGTTGTAGAAACGCCGTCCATCTATTTGGATATGACAGCAGAGGATAATTTAAGGGTGCAATATCGTGTTCTTGGATTGCCGTCTTTTGAGGGAATAGAGGATGTTTTGAAGATGGTTGGTCTTGAAAATACAGGCAGGAAAAAGGTAAAGGATTTTTCTCTTGGTATGCGGCAAAAGTTAGGAATTGCTGTTGCGATTGTTGGCGATCCGGATTTCCTCATTTTGGATGAGCCTGTCAACGGGTTAGACCCGCAGGGCATTGTAGAAATGCGGGAAATCATTCTGAAACTGAATCGGGAATGTGGAATTACCGTGCTGATTTCAAGTCACATTCTGGATGAATTATCCCGGTTGGCGACCTGTTTTGGCTTTATTGATAATGGGCGGATGGTGAAAGAAATCAGCGCATCCGAACTGGAAGCAGCCTGCCGTAAATGTATGCACCTGGTTGTATCAGATGTAAAAGCACTAAGCAAAGTGTTAGATGAAATTGGAATGGATTACACAATTTTGTCTGATACCGAAGCGGATGTTTTTGGAGAAATCAGCATCACAAAACTGGTATCAAAGCTTTCCGCAGAGAACTGCGAGGTTCTGTCAATGCAGGAACGTGACGAAAACCTCGAAAATTACTATATCAATCTT
The DNA here is from genome assembly GCA_947631665.1 of uncultured Lachnospiraceae bacterium. Classification (GTDB taxonomy): domain Bacteria; phylum Bacillota; class Clostridia; order Lachnospirales; family Lachnospiraceae; genus Eubacterium_G. The sequence goes on from CANRMF010000064.1 coordinate 4,573, forward strand.
GTGGGAGGTGTCAGCAATGCTTAAATTATTATCCGCAAATAGAATACGGCTGCAAAAAAGCAAGTTCTTATGGATTGGATTGTTTGTAACGATAGGATACAGCGTTTTTCTTTTGATCATGAATTATATTGAAAAAGTTTCCTATATCGGAAACTCTATCGTGCAAATAAATTATTATTTACTGGCTCCCCTCTCGATTATAAGTTTTTTCTGTCCCATTTTCAGCAGCATTTTTATTGGAACAGAATACAGCGATGGGACCATGAGAAACAGGCTGATCGTGGGACATACGAGAAAAGGTATCTATTTGGCAAATTTTATAACGGTATGTCTGGTGAATGTTTTCATTACCCTTATTTCAGGTGTAATTGTGGCTCTCTTGGGAATAGGAATGTTTGGGTGGCACATGACGGATCCTGTGTTGTTTCTTTTGCATTATTTAAGCGGGATCATGATGCTGATTGCATTTTCCGGATTTTTTACCCTGGTTGCGATGGTGATCCATAGTAAAACAATTTCAACAGTGACCTCTATCATTGCTTTCCTTATAAGTTATATGATAGCAGGTGTAATTCGGAGATTAGTGTTTAGTTTTTATAATGGAGAATCTATATCTGATGTATTTTCTTTTTTATCGGGCGATATGGTTTCGCAGCCTGCATTAGAATTTTTATATGATTTTATTCCTATGGGACAGTGTTTACAGATCACAAGTA
>CANRMF010000065.1 GCA_947631665.1 uncultured Lachnospiraceae bacterium
CGGCGCACGATAGAAGCTCATTTTGATAAAGAACTTCGATATACAGATAAGGGAATCAAAGTCCTCTCTCTGTTTTTCATTGACGAGGTCAGGAAATACCGTGGGTCTGAGGGAGAAAAAGGTATCTATGCACAGATATTTGAGGAAGAATACACCAGACTTCTAAGCCTGAAAAAGTACGAAAGGTTGAAGACGTTATTCCCCGCTGATGTTACAGCTGTCCACAACGGCTATTTTTCTCAGGATAAGAAAGGACATTTCAAAGATACCAACGGTGACACTCAGGCCGACTACAACACATACAACACCATTATGCGCGACAAAGAGTGGCTCCTTAGCTTTGACTGCCCGTTGCGCTTCATATTCTCACATTCGGCCTTGAAAGAGGGCTGGGATAACCCCAATGTGTTCCAAGTCTGTACTTTGATAGAGCAGAAGAGCATCCTGACCGCCAGGCAGAAGGTGGGACGCGGGCTTCGCCTGTGCGTTGATCAGAACGGAGACCGTGTTGATGACAGGGATATAAACATCCTGCACGTTATGGCAAACGAGAGCTTTGCTGAGTTTGCGGACAGTTTGCAACACGAAATTGAGGCTGAGACAGGCATCAAGTTTGGTTCAATACAACTTGATTTGTTCAGTGGAATTACTTTTGAAGATACTCATATTGAGGATGTCCCTTTGACACAGGCGCAAACCGCAGCACTTCTTGACCATCTGGCCGGAGAAGGGTTTATTAAAACCGATGCCGAGTTGCCAGAGAGGACAGAGCTTCCAAAGGAATTGGAGCCCGCGAAGGTAAAAGCCGTAGAACATATAGCGCGTGAAGGCGGCATTTCTCAGTCTGTCATTGCTGGCCTCTCCGTAAGAAAAGAGATTATAGAGACGAAAACCATTTCCCACGACGGTGCCCAGAACCTGGTGAATCACTTCCGTGATAAAGGGTATATTTCGCAAAGCGGGGCTATTCGAGATAGTTTGAAGACCGCTTTACAGGATGGTACACTTGATTTGCCTCCTCAGTTGGAAAAGGCCAGAGCGCAAATCGTCTCCGTAATTAGGAAGAGCGCTGTTAAACTGCCAATACGCAATCATTCAAATGAGGTACAGGTGCGCCTAAAGAAAGAGGTTGCAACTTCTCCGGAGTTTGAGGAGTTGTGGAGCAGAATCAGGCAAAAAACAGTGTACCGTGTAAGGATAGACGAAGAAAAGCTTGTCCTTCAGAGCGCGTATAAAATTCATGATATGGACCAAATCCCAAAGGCGCGAGTCATTACTCAGACAGCAGATATTCATATTGCACACCCAGGTGTTGAGTATGTCGAGCGAGGGATCAAAACAGCAGATATTACCGAAAGCTATACCTCACTCCCAAATGTTTTGCAAAATATTGGTTCACAGGTACAGGTAAAAAGATCTACCGTTTTTGATATTTTGACGCAGAGCGGTAGACTTGGAGATTTTCTGAATAACCCTCAGTTGTTCATTGAAAAAACCGTAGAGATAATACGAGAGGTTCGTCAGGAACTTGCCGTCTCTGGTGTCAGCTATAAGAAAGTCGATGGAGAAGAATATTATTGGCAGGAGATTTTTGATGCACAAGAGCTAATTGCCTACCTCGATAAAAATGCTCTTCCGGTTGAAAACAGTATTTATGACCATATCATCTACGACAGTCCGACTGTTGAGCGTCCCTTTGCGGAAGCACTTGACGAGGATCCGGATGTAAAGCTGTTTCTCAAGCTTCCAACTAAATTCAAGATAGACACGCCTATTGGAACCTACAATCCAGACTGGGCCGTCTATGTAGACAAGGACGGAGAAAAGAAGCTGTACTTTGTTATAGAGACAAAGGGAACAACCCAAATGAGTTTCCTCAGTGGTCCCGAGGGAGGAAAAATTTTCTGCGGCAAAAAGCACTTTGAGGCACTTGATAACGGTATCCGGTTTTTTGGGCCGGTGAATGACTGGACAGAGTTTAAAGTAAAAAGATTATAACTCAGAAATTGCCATTCATTCGAAGAAGATCAGGCTATATAACTATTCGAAGTCAATATTAATAAGATACGATCTTTAAAAAATATGAATATGAACTCAATTCTGAGTTGACATGTTTTTTTCTAACGGCATTGAGAACTATTATGAGCTTTGGTATACTTAAAGAAAGATTGACAAACCTTACCGAAAGATGAGCAAATACTTATATATGTGGAGGTAGTTAAACTGATGGAACTAATGATTTTTGATTTTGACTACTATAACAAGGATCTTGCGGCACAAAGATTAGCAGAGTATTTAAAGCCAATTTGTGCTGAACTGGATGGGCTCTGGTTATATAGAGAGCCGGATTTTAGAACCGAAGGTAATGAGCTACCTACATTCACCATTATTGGCCCAGAAATTGGGATATACTTTATTAAAATATTTTCAGAAACACACGAAACGCTTTCTGCTGTAGCAGATCGGTTTTGGATCGTTGATGATGTAAAGGTAAAGAGCGGCATTATGAAATTTCGCAATTATGCCCATAAAATCAAGTCGAAACTCGAAGATCCAATGCTTGATTTGCAGGATGATATTCCCATCAATACATTATATTATTTTCCGTATTTGGAACAATCTATGTTCAAAAGCGTTAAACTGAAACGCGAAGAAATCATATTTACCAGTGATAATTCATCTGAAATTACAATTCAAAAGCGCGCATCGAAGATCGATGATTTAAGCTATGATATTTTAAAAAGTGTAATCCAAAATGCGAGCATAATAAATAAATCATCTAATTTATATGTAGATGAACCAGCAAAAAACATGCTTGAGGCCATTGAATTAAACAATAAGAAAATTGCGCAATTTGATTATGAACAAATGGCTGCAAGTCTTACTATAACTGAAAAACCTGAGCGCATAAGAGGACTTGCAGGAAGTGGAAAAACGGTGTTGCTTGCTATGAAAGCAGCCAGATTGCATATGCGTTTTCCAAAGAAGAAAATCGCATTTGTATTTTATACAAAAAGCCTATATAATCAAGCAACTGGTTTGATAAGAAAATATTATAATCAGATTGCGGATGATGAACCGAATTGGGATTACTTAAAGGTATTACATTCCTGGGGAGGCACAACAACTGGTGAGGGATTTTACTCCTATGTATGCAAAGAACATGGCATAATTCCTAAAACGTTACGGCAAGGAGATTTGGCAACACATTGCAGGGAGTTGTTGGCGCTTGATAACTTGCATGGTATTTTTGATTGTGTTTTAATTGACGAAGCGCAAGATTTCCCTCTTGATTTTTTCTTGCTTGTTGAGAAAATAACTAATTCTCCAAAGAAAATAGTTATTGCTTATGACGAGTTACAGACTACAAATGATATTCATATTCCAGAGTTTGAGCGGCTTTTTGGCGAGACAAAAGGAGAGCCAAACATACGTCTTGAACCACAGCATGATTATATTTTAAAAAAATCTTATCGTAATACATTAGAGGTACTTGTTACTGCGTTCTCTTTTGGATTTGGTTTTTATAATAACATTACACAAATTATTCGGGACAAAACAACTTGGGATGCCCTTGGATTTGAATGCAATTCTCCTATGTTGCCTGGAGAAGAAGTGGTTATTCACAGGCCAGCGGGAAATAGTCCTAACTCCATCACGCAATTTTACCCCTCTCAAGAGCCGGTATCTTACAACACATATACTTCTCAGGAACAGCAAACAGATGAAATAGCATCAAAAATAAAAGAGTTAATTACTGTTCAAAATGTTCGACCGACAGATATTTTAGTTATTGATATTTGTATGAATAAAAATAAAGTACTCAATGAGCTTCAATATAAATTATACAATCTGGGGATAAGTTCTCATATTCCTGGAATAGTTTCTGATGCTCGAGACTTTTTTGTGGATAAGAACGTTACACTTACATCTCCGAGAAACGCAAAAGGAAATGAAGTTCCTGTTGTTTTTGTGGTAGGTTGTGAAGATATCTATGCTAAAATCAGCGCAAGTCAGCAGAGACAGGCCCGAAATTTCATGTTCATATCAATAACACGATCAAAGGGATGGGTCCATTTGTCTGCCGTTGGGCGAATTAAAGGCGTGTTTACCAATGAGATGAAACAGATACAAAAAAACATGCCCAATATGATATTTACCTTTCCTTCAGAAGCAAAACTACATGAAATCGCCAAAATCGATTATCTGACAAATAATCCTAAAGCTAAAAATCTTGACCAAAATATGGAGAGCTTAAAAAGAGAAATTGCCTCTGGAAATGAGGAAATCGTTAAGCAGCTTTTTGATCTGGATCCTGACCTAAAAGCCTCATTAATAAAAATACTTTCGGAGTGATTTCCGTGAACGCTAGAGAAATAGTTCAAAATGATATTGTTTCATGTATTCATAAGGCCTTGAAGTGTAAAATACTTATTAATCCAAAAATTTCTGGTGGTTTTTTTGACGACAAAAGCAGAATAACAAGTAAATACACCCGTTTTTCTGATGAAGAAGATTATTTAGAAAAATATTACGAAAAATATGAGGGAGGCGAATACCTTGCTGCTTTTCCAGATGGGGCATTCTTTCAAATAAATTATGAATTCAATATGCCCACAAAATACAGGTCCTATCTTATAAAAGCGAATCTTTGCTACCTTCCGCCTGTATCTGAAGATGGAATAAAGAATGAATACATTCGTTTTGATTATAATAATTCATCAGATAATTCCTTCTTTCATGCGTTTGCCCACATTCATATTGGTTTCCAAAATGATTTGAGAATTCCCGCCAGTGAGATTCCACTGTTTTCTGAGTTCTTTGAAATGATACTGTATTTTTTCTATCCGAATGATTATAGAACATTCTTCAATAATGGCAAAAGAATCAATAGTACTGTAGACAGTCAACCGGGTAGACTTACAAAAAGCAAAGTACTTATTAAAGAACTTGAAAAATGCTTTTATTTGAAGATTGCATCTGTTTAAGCGCCAGATGGATTTTATTAGTAGCAAGAAAGGGCCTGTGAAAAAAGTCCCGCATCATAAAAGAAGAGAGTTGTCAGCACTGGCTGGCAACTCTCTTCCGTTTGCGGCATAGTTTAATTGATGAAAAACTATACTGACACACAGTATAGTCGTAACCGCTCAATAACCTCCCGCCTCCCAAAAGGCTCCCAAGTGTGAGATAATAAGCTCAAAAACTGCAATTGCAGAAATTGAGCAAGCCAAAAAACTCACCAGGGAGGTCAACAAAAATGACAGACGCATTGGCAG
>CANRMF010000066.1 GCA_947631665.1 uncultured Lachnospiraceae bacterium
TCTTGGCAAACCGCTCTCGGAGCTTATTGAAGAAGAACGAACAGCAATATCTTCAAACTTACGCTGTTCCCAAGAAACAGCAAAGGAGCCAAGACAATTGCTCTTGGCTCCTTCTGCATTATATTGATTAAACACTTTCATTCGGATTATCCATATCAAATCCACCGTTAAGAATGAAATCGCGCAGCAGATTGTCAACTTTTATGTTGACCTTTGGCGGCGCAATTTTCTTGCCTTCTGCTTTTTCAAAATATTCCTTTGCTTTCGCTTTGTCCACTGTGCGTCTCAAATCGTCATAGCGGCCGAACTCATTGAGATTGGAAACAGTTAGTCGCAAACTCATAATATTACGGAGTTTTTCCTCATCTACGCCCAATAATTCTGATACTTGATGGATTTGGTCATTCTTAGCTCTGGACAAATATTCAGTAATATAGCTTCTGAATGTTTCGCCTTCACGTATTTCCACATCGCCTCTTTGAATATCGTGCAGAAAAATATTCGCATATTTCTGTTCTTCCTGCACCAGCATTGCGAATGTTTTATGTAGCTCAGCTTCTGCCTGCGCTACGGCTTCGGCAGACGGCCCTTCGAGTTTTAACAATTTCATATATTTCTCGAAGCGGGAATTCATATAGTCTTCATCTATCTTTCCTGTATCAATCTCCGTTATATATCCTTCAAGGTCATACGGAACATCGTCCCTGATTCCGCCACCCGGCTCTCCTCCTGATAATTCCTTATATCTCAATACCAATACCAAATATGTATTTTTGTCGAACATCATTTCTATGACTTCTCCGGTTTCGGTATCAGAATAACTGTTTTCCTCCCATTTAAAGCCTTGTATTTTTGCCGCTTCCAAATAGGAGTTAAACTCCTTAAAGTCTTTTGCAAACTTTCTGCATACAGGAATCTCATCAGGCAGTTTTTCAAAATTCTCAACACCGGCATTTGAAAACAATTCAGAAATATCCTCAAATAATTCATTCATCATCTTTAAGTTTTCCCCAAGATGTTGCACAAACAATCCCAAAGGCCTGTCCCCGGAATAAAGTTTTACGGCCTCATTGATATTCTGTTCCATCTTGTGCGGTTTTCTGTAATAACGAATTGTGCCAAAAGGCTTATCCGGCCCAAACAGCCGGTTTGTCCTCGAAAAAGCCTGAATGAGATTCTCATACGCCAACATCTTGTCCAAATAAAGCGTGTTAATCCATTTGGAGTCAAATCCTGTCAGCATCTGATCTACAACAATCAGCAAGTCAATCTGCTTTTCCGGCTCATTTTCAATTCTTTCATAAGGCTTTTTATGTGCCAGCCTTGCTGCAATATCTTTCTTCATCTTTGCAAAGGAAGAAATCGAAAAACTCTGAGAATATCTTTTGTTATAGTCATCGATAATCTCAACAAGCCCGTCTTCTTTGTATGCTACTTCTCCTGAATTATCTATGTTCGGGTCAAATAAAGCTGTGACTTTCAGAGAGGTTCCCCGTTCTTTGATTAGGCGGTAATAATTGATAGCCTCCGGAATACTGCTGGTTGCAAAAATGGCGTGGAATTTGCTGCTGCGACTAAGAACAACCCAGTTTTCCAAGATATCTTTCACAACTGTTTTTGTATGTTCCTCTTTTTTATACTGCGCATCAGAGAGATAGTCCTCAATGCCTTTGATGTAGTTTCCTTTTTCGTCGCAATGTCCCACCATTCCGACCTGACTCGAATCCATATATTTGTAAAAGACCTTGCTTTTTTGCGGATCGGATATCGCTTCTTCCTCTGTCTGCGCCTTCGCTTTTTCCAAAGCAACCGCCTTGCGGACATCTTTATCTTTGTATGTCAAGACTTTGTAAGGGTCAAATCCAAGTACATTCTTATCGCGAATACCGTCTGCAATACTATATCGGTGCAATTCATTTCCGAACACGGTAGCGGTAGTGCTCTTTTTCTTTTGGTTTTTGTCCTGAATAGGCGTTCCGGTAAACCCAAAGAAAATTGCCTTTGGAAAGGTCGTCTTAATTGTAATAAGCATATCCCCAAAAGTAGAGCGGTGTGCTTCATCAACAATGAAAACAATCCTCTTTCCACTTATGTATCTAATGTCGCTCGCATTTAGCCCGCCCACCTCATCTTTGATATTACTCATTTTTTGAATAGAGGTTACAATAAGGGTGTCCGCAGGGTTATCGCTTTTTAACTTTGTAATTAGAACATTGGTGTTTTCGGTGGCTTGTACAGCTTCATTTTCATCTGCAAATCCTCGATACTCCTCCAAGGACTGCGTACCGAGTTCAATCCGATCCATCAGAAAAATTACCTTATCAGCGTCTTTGGAACTTGCAATCAATTGCGCCGACTTAAAACTGGTCATCGTCTTCCCGGAGCCGGTCGTATGCCAAACATAGCCTCCCAACTGATTGCCCGCCTCCCACTTGGTTTTTGAAACCTTATCGGAAATTGCGCTTGCAGCAAAATACTGATAGCTTCTCATTACCTTCAAAATTCCATCTGAACCATCTGCTACGGTATAAAATCCAATAAGCTGATGCGCCATAGGAATAGAGAGCAGAGTGGAGGCTATCTTATCCCATTCGTTGATAGGCTCATTATTATAATCCGCCCAATGAAAATAATAGTTGGAATTAAATTTTCCGTCAGGGCCCGGATTGGCAAAGTAAACTGTTTCTGCAGGTTCCATTGCGACAAAAATTTGTACCAAGGAAAACAATCCACTGAAAACCCCTTCTCTGGAGTACTTTTCAATCTGATGATATGCTTGGCTGACTGGAATTCCACTTTTCTTTAACTCTATATGAATAACCGGCATTCCGTTAATCAGCAACATCAAATCACCACGTCGGTCATTCAATAATGGTGATTTTGTAGGGAATTTCGGTTGTTGCGCTATTTGATAACGACTCTGTCCTGCCGCTATCTCATGACGGTCGTAAATTTTAAGGCTGATTTCTTTCCCGAAATGATTCTTGTCATCTGGATTGTCTCTGACAATGGAAACACTTTTCCCGTTGATAAACCCGTTCAGTTTCATCGGCGTCCTCAAAACTTCAATCTGCTCTAAAATCTGTTGCATTTCACCATCAGTAAGAGGATAATCGTTTAATCGGTCTTTCCCTCTGTTATTCTCAAACAGAATGTCCGCCCAATTTCGCAGCAGGTCTTGTTCTGAATAATTTTTAAGAACCTCTTTTTCCCAGCCTTTTTCAGAAAGAATCCGGATTAAAGCCTTTTCAAAATCAGACTCTTTATTAAATACCATTGAATTTCCTCCTATTTGTAAATTTGCTTTGATGCAACTAAACATCTATTAAATACTCTTTTGAAGTTTTTGTTCTTTTCTAACTCACGCTGATTCCAGAATAAACCATTTACAGCCTCTCTCTTACCATCATAAGAGTATAACCGAGCAGGTTTTTACCTTTCCACTTCGTCATTTCAAATCTATCTGGATTACTCATCGACAATCCAATACCCCAAATGGTATCTTTTACGGCACATTCAGCCAACACAGAATTGCCGGTACTCAAAAGCCTCTCCTTCAATTCCTCGTTCTGCCCAAACTTCTTCAACAGCCCTTGATAGACCACAATCTGCCTGACACCGCTCCATATCCTGTCATCATAACCGGCAACCATTCTCCCAAGCGCCTTAATCTCTGACACATCTTGCGTTTTTAAAATCCGGGCTGCCGTTTCCTCATCTTGAAAACAGACCGCTTTTTGATACATCATATACTGTTCCATAGAAGAAAAAGTAATGCCATCTGCCGAAAAGTCAGAAAGATACCAGTTGCTTAAAAAGCCATTCTTTTCATCAGGATTATGGAAACAAACAATCTGCATTAAACATCACCAACTTTTTTTACAGCTAAATCCAACTCCAAGTCATGCAGCCCACAATAAGCTTTCACCAAAAACTCAACCGGAATTTTCTGTATCAGTTCTGAACTGGGAATATTGTAGTACCATTGATAGTACGCATAAAATTCTCCAATCCAATCCGGCACAAATCCCTCAAGTGAGCTGCCGTCCTTGAGTTTATAGTTTTCGGTCTTTAAAAAATAATCCCATAATTCTTCCGAATTCATTGTAATCACATAGGCCTTAGCTTCGTCAACGCTTTTGCGCGTTTTACTTGCCATATATGTTTGAATAAAGTCTTTTGTGTCCTTGTCAGGAAACGACTGCGCTACAAAATCAAAAAGTTTTCCCTGACTCTCTACAACATCATTTAAATAAACATCTGAATATGCCTGCATAACTTTCACCTCTCAAAAAAGCGTGCTGAACACCTTTGTTACTTTGTTGGCGTCAGAATTTACCAAGTCTCTCATTTTCTGTCGTGCCTCGACATCTCGCAAGTTATATCGCGCATTAAATTCATCGTAGTTTACCATCGAAATATCCAATTCAACTTCGTGCAATTTTGAATACGCAAACTGTGATTTAATACAATACTGTATTCCTAAACCGCCTAAGGATAAGAGTTCTTCGAGAATTTCCACATCTATATTATCCCTAACAAACTCTTTCGCTATGTAAAAATAGGACGCATCGGCTCTCCAGCCTTTGATAATGTCGTACTCGTCTGTATCCAGTCCGTATTTCTTAATAAATTTTGCCGCAAGCATTTTATAACGCTTTGTATCTGCTGCGTCGCGATGCTTCATAAGTTCCGCCAGCCAGCAAAGCACATCTCTTTCCTGAAAATCAAGAATTTTTAAATCGGCAGTGTCCAATTCGTATTTATGAAGCCAGCCATTGCTATCATTCGGTCGGCATACCGCCCATTCTTTCGCAAGTTCCGGACTCTCTGTCAGATAGAATCCTTTCCCATAATCGTGTTTCTCTTTCCCTAAGCCAAAAGTTGGCGTAACAATTTTGTCAGGAGTTCCGTGATACAATATCAATTTTCCCATTTTATTAATTCCTCCTAAACAAACATCTTTTCAAGGCAAGCTTTTTTTAAATTTTTCAGCTTTTCTAACTCACGCTGATGAAGGGTGATAAGGTTGTCGAGC
>CANRMF010000067.1 GCA_947631665.1 uncultured Lachnospiraceae bacterium
GAACGCATGGAGCAGTTTACGCTGTTTTTGGAAAATCTGGGATATTCCGTCAAGAAAACAAATCATCAGGTTTACCCGAAGGAGTTGCAGAAACTTCTCAAAAAAATAGAAAATACGCCGCAGGAGCCGATGATCAGCAGGGCGGCGCTGCGCGCAATGAAGCGGGCGGAGTATTCCCCACGCTGTATCGGGCATTTCGGGCTTGCGGCGACATATTATTGTCATTTTACCTCGCCGATAAGGAGGTATCCGGATTTGCAGATTCACAGAATTATTAAATTCTGGCTGCATCACCGGTTAGATGAAAAGAAAACCGGACAACTGCAGGAAATTCTTCCGGAGGTGGCAAAAAACTGCAGCGCATACGAACGCCGCGCCGACGATGCGGAGCGTGATGTTGAAAAAATGAAAAAGGCTGAGTTTATGCGCAGTTATCTTGGAGAAGAATTTTCGGGAATTATATCTTCGGTGACCGGCTTCGGATTTTATGTCGAGTTGGAAAATACTGTGGAAGGACTGGTTCATGTTTCCAATATGACGGACGACCATTATATTTTTCATGAAGAAACTTATTCTTTGGTCGGTGAGAGGAGAGGCAGCGTTTATAAACTCGGACAGAAGGTGCGGATTCGCGTGGAGGCTGCGGACAAAATGACCGGAAATATTGATTTTAGTCTTGTTTACAGTTGATTTATGCCTGCGGGATACGTTATCATAAAAAGAAAGATATTTTTCGGCAGGAGTTAAGGAGAGTATATGGCAAAAGGAGCTGAAAGGCTGATTGCAAACAATAAAAAAGCGAGACACGATTACTTTATCGAGGACACCTATGAGGCGGGCATTGTCCTGCATGGCACAGAGGTCAAATCGCTCAGGCAGGGACATTGCAGTATTAAGGAGGCCTTTGTGCGGGTGGACGGCGGTGAAGTGATTATTTACGGAATGCATATCAGCCCTTATGAAAAGGGAAATATTTTTAACAAAGACCCGCTGCGCCCGAAAAAACTCATGCTTCACCGCTACGAGATTAACAGACTGACGGGAAAGTTAAAGGAGAAAGGGCTGACGCTGGTGCCGCTTCGGGTTTACTTTAAGGGAAGTCTGGTCAAGGTGGAAATCGGGCTGGCAAGGGGAAAGAAGCTGTATGATAAACGACAGGATATTGCAAAAAGAGATATGAAGCGCGAGAGCGAACGCGATTTCAAAATCCGTCTCAGATAACGGAAGCAATTAAAAATTTTTTAAACAGGAGGAGAGAGCAATGTATACGGAATCTTTAGTGAAACTGGGAAAAGTAAGGTCGGAAATCCGCGAGATTTTTGAGTATGGAAACAAAAGAAAGGCAGAGATTGGAGCAGACAAGGTTTTTGATTTCAGTATCGGAAATCCAAGCGTTCCCGCACCGAAAAGTGTTGACGACGCGATTGTAGATCTGGTAAACAATTTTGATTCTGTGGCATTGCATGGCTATACGTCCGCGCAGGGCGATGCCTCTGTGCGCAACACGATTGCAGCGTATACCAATCAGCGTTTTGGGACGGCGCTGACGGGAGAAAATATTTACATGACCTGCGGGGCGGCGGCTTCGCTGACGATTGTGTTAAACGCCGTTTTGCAGCAGGGCGACGAGTGTATTGTATTTACGCCGTATTTTCCGGAATACGGGGTGTTTATGGAGAGAACCGGCGCAAAACTGGTAGAGGTGCAATCTGAGGACGGAACATTCCAGATTGACTTTGACCGTCTGGAGGCGGCGTTTACTGAAAAGACCAAGGCGGTCATTATCAATTCTCCAAACAATCCGTCCGGCGTTGTCTATACGGAAGAAAAATTAAAACAACTTGCGGCATTTCTGGAAGAAAAGCAAAAGCAGTACCATCATGCGGTGTTCCTGATTACGGACGAGCCGTACAGGGAACTGGTATATGACGATACAAAAGTGCCGTATATGATTTGTCTTTATGACAATACGTTTGTCTGTTATTCTTACAGCAAGGCGTTATCTCTGCCGGGAGAGCGCATCGGCTATATTGCGGTTTCTCCGAAGATGGTCTGCTACGAGGACGCTTATGCGGCAGTTTGCGGTTCCGGCAGGGCTTTGGGATATGTCTGCGCGTCCAGTATGTATCAGAGGGTGATTGAAAAATGTATTGCAGATACGGCGGACATTTCGATTTATAAAAAGAACAGGGATTTATTGTACAATGCCCTGACGGAGATGGGATATGAGTGCGTTTATCCGGACGGAGCATTTTATCTGTTTGTCAAGGCATTCGGTACGGACGCTCATGCATTTTGCGAAAAGGCAAAAGAGCATGAACTTCTGTTAGTTCCGGCAGACAGTTTCGGCACGCCGGGATATGTGCGCGTATCTTACTGCGTACAGACGAAGCAGATTGAAGACGCGTTGCCGGCATTCCGCGCACTGGCGCAAAGTTATCGGGAGGCGGATTGTGAGTAACATGTACAGCTGCGAATTTTGCAGTAATTACGTTTATGATGAGGAGTACGACGAGTATGCCTGCGTCGTCAGTATGGACGAAGATGATTTGGCTCGGCTGATGCAGTTTCGTCAGGCAGAATGTCCTTATTTTTCCTATGGAGATGAATATCGGATTGCGAGAAAGCAATAGAGGAGTGTTCCGGTGAACAGAGAAAACTATATCAGACTGATGGACTGGGGGAAAACGGATCAAAAAAGAAGCCGGCGGATCTGCCTGCTCAACGAACTGACGACGGATTTCATCTATGTGATGTATCCGGCGCTCGTACTGTATCTTGCGGTTTTGCGAGATGCCCGGTGGTGGAAGGTTGTGCTTGTGCCGGCAGTTTCTTTTCTTTTGGTGTCGGCGTTCCGGTATTTTTATGATGAAAAACGCCCTTATGAAGCGTTTGACTACGAGCCGGTCATGAAAAAGCGCAAACAGGGAAAATCCATGCCCAGCAGGCACGTTTTTTCTGCAACGGTCATTGCGACGGCTTACCTCTATATCAGTCCGCTGCCCGCAGTGGTGGTTTTTGTGTGCGCCTCCCTGATGTGCGCCGGCAGAGTGCTTGCAGGCGTCCATTATCCGAAAGATGTCATCGTCGGCGCGCTCTTGGGGATTGGAATAGGTATCATCGGATTTTTTATCCTATGAAATCATGCGCAATGTTTTGAAAACAGAAATGAAAGTTTGTATCGCGTTGCGGCGTGATATATTGGATACGGAGGCAGAAATATGAGCAGAGAGAACCGTTTTGTAAAGGATATGACAGAGGGAACGCCATATAAACTGCTGCTGAGTTTTGCAGTTCCGCTTTTTATCGGAAATATTTTTCAGCAGTTATATAACATGGTGGATTCGATTATTGTAGGAAACTTTGTGAGCGCTGACGCGTTGGGAGCGATTGGCACGACGGGTTCCCTGCATTATTTTTTCTTTTCCCTTGTGGCAGGATTGTCTGTCGGAACAGGGATTATTGTGGCGCAGTTTTATGGCGCAAAAGAAGATGAAAATGTCAGAAACACAATCGGTAATGCGGTCTGGATTTTGATGATTTGCTCTGCGCTGATGGCGCTGATTGGTTTCTTTCTGGCAAGACCGCTGTTAGTTCTGTTAAAAACTGATGTGGAAATTCTTGATGCGGCGGTCAGTTATCTGCGCGTAACCTCCATCGGAATTTTGTGTATCGGAATGTATAACGGCGTTTCGAGCGTTTTAAGAGCGCTTGGGGACTCCAAGACGCCGCTGTTTTTCCTGATTTTTGCCAGTATTTTAAACGTAATTTTGGATTTTGTGTTTGTTTTGGGCTTCGGCTGGGGCGTTGTGGGCGCAGGGATTGCCACCGCATTTTCACAGTTTATGTCGGCGCTTACCTGTATTGTTTACGCTTACCGGACGAATACATATTTCCGTCTGAAAAGACATCATTTTAAACTGCGTAAATCCATTGTAGAAAAGAGCTGCCGTCTGGGAATTCCCGTAGCGCTGCAGAATGCGCTGATTGCATTTTCACTGATTGTATTGCAGGGCATTGTCAACAGCTATGGAAAAATATTTACGACTTCCTTTACGGTCGTTTCCCGTATCGAGCAGTTAATCCAGCAGCCGTTTATGTCTATGGGCGCGGCGCTTTCGACTTACACCGGACAGAATATCGGCGCGGGAAAAATCAAGCGCGTTATTCGTGGATTTAATGCGGATACGGTGATCAGTACGGTTTTTGCCTTTGTCATTACAGGTTTATTTTGGACGTTGTCGCCGTATATCGTCAGAATTTTTGGAGACAGCGCGCAGGTGCGCGATATTGCAGTAGACGGACTGCGGATTACGAGCAGTTTTTATGTATTTCTCGGAATGATTTATACGACGAGAAATGTTTTGAACGGCGCAGGCGACGCCATGTTTTCCCTGTTTACGGGGATTGTGGAATGTATCGGGAGAGTCTGCTTCGCTTATCCGCTCACGTTAATTCCTTTCATGGGAAAATACGGCGTGTTTTATGCCACCGGACTGACGTGGTTTTTAAATGCAATGTTCAGTCTGGTCCGCTATAAGAGAGGAAAATGGAAGCAGATGAGTATTGTAAAACAATAGGAGTAAGTTTGAAACAAATAAGTAGAGGACAGCCAAGAAATAAAGGGCATACCAAACAAACCATCTAAACAGGTGGTTTT
>CANRMF010000068.1 GCA_947631665.1 uncultured Lachnospiraceae bacterium
GTGAAGATGAAGTATTTGTATCAACAACGGGAAAACTATCCCGGGAATTATTTGAAGTTCGCGAGGCATTGCATCAGGGACATGGTCATGATTTCCTTACGGTAGGCTCCATGGGACATAGTTCCATGATAGCGCTTGCGATTGCTCAGGCCAAACCGGAGCGGAGAGTTTATTGTCTGGATGGAGACGGCGCTATGCTTATGCATATGGGAAGTCTGGCTGTTATTGGAGCTAACGCACCGAAAAACTATGTCCATATTCTGATTAATAATGGGGCGCATGAAACAGTGGGAGGGATTCCTACAGTAAGTTTTAGTGTTGATTTTCCGCAGATTGCGACAGCATGTGGTTATAAAGCAACTTTTATAGCTGATGATAAGGAAAGTATGCTTCAGATACTTGAACAAATAAAAGATATGGAAGGACCGGTCTTCGTGGAATTAAGAGCCAGCATTGGAGCCAGAGATAATCTTGGCCGTCCAACGACGACTCCGATTGAAAACAGAGATGCTTTTATGGAATTTTTAAAATAATCGGCTGCTTTCTTAGACTCAGTGATCAATTACATGTCAGAATAACTGGAAATGGAGATTATTATGGGGAAAAAACAAGAAATTTACCATGGATTTGATTCCTATCTTCACATTAATGAGATTATATTAAAAAATAAGATAAAGAAAGCGCTGCTTGTCTGTGATCCTTTTTTTGATTCGCTGTTTATTAAAAGTTATATAGAGTCTTTACCTTGTGAATGTATTCGTTTTAGTGATTTTAAACCAAATCCTTTATATGAAGATGTTGTAAAAGGAGTCAGAGTATTCAGGGAACAGCAATGTCAGTTTATCATTTCAATCGGTGGCGGCAGCGCAATTGATGTAGCGAAATGTATTAAGCTTTTCTCTGTTATGGATGATGATAAACTGTATTTGGAACAGGAATTTAAAGATTCAAAAATCCTTCATCTTGCAATCCCAACTACGGCCGGAACCGGAAGTGAGTCTACCCGGTATGCGGTTGCATATTATAACGGCAATAAGCAGTCTATTACACATGACAGTATTATTCCTGATTTTGTTATCCTGGAACCGGAATTTTTAAAAACTTTACCGGAGTATCAAAAAAAGGCAACAGTTTTGGATGCGTTGTGTCAGTGTATAGAGTCGTTTTGGTCTGTTAATTCTACAGAAGAAAGTCAAAAATATTCTATAGAAGGGATTAAGCTTATTCTCAGCGCATTGACGGCTTATATGGCTGGAGAGAGGGATGCGCTGGAGAAAATCAGTATTGCGGCAAATTATAGTGGGCGTGCGATCAATATTACCCAGACGACTGCAGCTCACGCAATGAGCTATAAGATTACATCTGTATATGGAATTGCGCATGGACATGCCGTGGCCTTATGTTTACCGTTTGTATGGAAATATATCAGCCAGCATACGGCAGATACTATAGATATAAGGGGAGAGTCATATTTAGCAGGGGTACTTGACAAATTAAACGAATTATTTTTTGTAGACAGCTGTGAGGAAGCAGTAGAAAGATTTTGCGGAATCATACAGGCGCTGGATATGGAAGTCCCGGTTCTGAAAGATGATCAGAATGAAATAGAGGTACTCGTAAAATCAGTAAATCCTGTCAGATTAAAAAACAATCCGGTGCCTTTGACTGAGGCTGCAATCCGCTCTGTTTACAGTGAGATATTTGCAGAGAAAAAAAAAACAATAATACAATCGTAGCAAAGGCTTTTTTATCTAAATACCATGTTGTATTTGAAGTCAAAGAACTGCAGCAGTATGCTTTGGAACTGCTTCTTGTGGTAGATAAATTTTGCCGGGAAAACCAGATAGTGTATTATCTGGGAGAAGGAACACTGCTTGGAGCCATTCGGCATCATGGTTTTATTCCGTGGGATGATGATGTAGATCTGCTAATGACACGGGAGAACTATGATCGGTTTGTACGGCTCGCTGCAATCGGTCTGCCGGAGGGCTATGTTCTGGATTGCATGGAAACCAATGCGATGCATTGGACGATTTGCGCAAAGGTTCAGATTACCAGACAGACAAAATTCGTACAGAAAAGAGTTGTGGGAATCGGTAAGGCGACCGGACCGCATATTGATATTTTTCCATTGGATTATCTGGAAACTCCGGTTAACCACAGTATTCTCAGACGTGCTAAGAAAATAGATGTGTTAAAAAACATGTTATGGTTAAAAACCGGCTATACGCACAGTATCTCCGGATATAAAAGAAAAATTATTAAATTTCTAAGTTTCCTTTTTTCTGTAAAGAGAGTGCATTATATGATTGACCGAAATATGAGAAAGGGAGATAAAAAAGACGGGAGAAAATATTTGGCTAATTACGGGAGCCTGTACCCCATTAATTGTCAGGTTATGAGAAAAGAAGTTTACGGGAAGCCGCTTTTAACTGAATTTGAAGGATATATGTTGCCTGTGCCAAATAATTCAGATTATGTATTGACAACGATATATGGAGATTATATGAAATATCCTCCTTATAGTATGCGGCTACCCAAACATAGCTTTGCCGTTTGTGAAGCAGGAAAACAGGCGGTGTGGAGCAAAGAAGATGAACTGAATCTGAGTAATCTGAAAAGCAGGTAAAGCAGGGATCCATAGGCAAGGTTAGAGTAGCATGATTAACGGTAAATGGAAAAGAAAAGCATATTTTGGAATATTTTCAATATTAAGTCAAATCAATAAGGTGATACCGAAAGAAAAGGAACAAATTGTTTTTTTTTCAACATCATGGCTTTCTGATAACAGTGAGGCATTATTCCGGTATTTATTAACCAATCATTATAATGAAAAATATAAGATTACCTGTATTGTAAAAGATCCGAAGGATTATGAAAGATATAGAGATTATAAAAATATTAATTTTTGCGGTCTTTCAAAAGCTGTTTGGATGCTTATGCGGGCCAGGTATATTTTTTATCATAATGAGATCCTGGCACTTATGCCGTCTGAAAAGCAAATTTCTATTGATTTTTGGCATGCGACCACAGTAAAAAAAATAAACAAAATGATAGATCCGGATTACCGGTACGATTTTTTCACCTATATTACAGCTACTTCAGAATTATTTCGGCCTGTTTTTGCGAAGGCATTTGGTTGTGAATTGTCACGCGTGATTATCAATGGACATCCAAGAAATGACTATCTGTTTGGAAATACCGAAGTTTTAAGAGCGTGGGGGATTGAAAAACAGCAATATAAAAAATTGTTTATCTGGATGCCGACATATCGGAAAAACAGAAAAATATGTGATACGGAAGATCAATATTTAACAGAAACAGGACTGCCGGTTTTAAATACAGGATGTGAAATTGAGAGATTAAACAGCTATCTGAAGGAAAAAGAATGTTTTCTGCTGATTAAAATTCACCCGGTTCAGTTACGGGATTATGCTCAGTATAATAATCTGAGTAATATCCGATATCTGTTTGAAGAAGAATTTCAACAAAAAAATATACCGTTTTATCAGCTGCTGGCGGAGATGGATGCATTGATTACAGACTATTCTTCGGTCTGTTTTGATTTTTTGCTGTTGGACAGGCCAATGGCATTTACATTAGATGATATTGAGAGTTATCGGAAGAAAAGAGGGTTTGTTTTTGATGATCCGATAACATTTATGCCTGGAAATTTATTGTATTCTTTGGATGATTTTTATTGCTTTATACAGATGTGTATTGAAGAAAAAGATTATTATAAAGAAAAAAGGCGGGATGTGAATGAAAAAGTAAACTATTATAAGGATAATTTAAACTGCAGGCGAATTCTAGAATTTGTTGGTATTGACTGAGATGAAGGAAAAGGAGATTACACAATTAAATATTAAGAAGCAGATTGGGTTGGAGTTATTAGTGGCATTTTCTGTTTTCTGTGAACAGCATGATTTAAAATACTTCTTAACTGGCGGTACTTTACTGGGCGCAGTGCGGCATTCTGGTTTTATCCCATGGGATGATGATGTAGATGTTGCCATGCCCCGCCCCGACTATGAGCAGTTACTGAGACTGGAAAGAACAGGGGAAATTCCGGAACCGTATGGGGTTTGCTGGTTTGAAAAAGATGCGAACTATTGCAGGCTGTATGCGAGGTTTATAACAAAACGGTATTGGAGCGAGGATATTTATTATCAAAAAAAATACGCAAATTTTTTTGGAATTGATATTTTTCCGGTTGATGGGGTTCCGAGTGAATTAAAAGATCAAAAACACTATTTTAGAAAAATTGCGTTTTGGAGACGAATTTTTATTCTTTCTCAGGCTGAATCGGGGAAAAGCGCCTCTCCATGGAAATGGGGAATTAAAAATTTTTTTATTTTGATTGCCAGGGCGATTGGCAGAGAAAGAAGTTATGCTGTTATTAAGCGGGAAGTAAAAAAATATATGTATACGAAACAGAACAAGGCAGCAATCAGTATCGGGTATTACCACGAAAAGGAATTGGTGGATAAACAGTTGACTCAGAACCTGATGAAAGCGAAATTTGAACAGTATGATTTTTGGATACCCGTAAAATA
>CANRMF010000069.1 GCA_947631665.1 uncultured Lachnospiraceae bacterium
GTACGCGGAGGGCTTCAACTTCGGACCGGAGGTCGGTCGGGTGGTGCGCGTGTCTGAAGTAGCGGAGAAGGTGGCGGGACTATGGGGCATGGGCAAAGTCGTGACGGATTCTCCGGCTGAGCTTCATGAGGCGACGTTGCTCCAGCTGGATCCGACCAAGGCCGCGCAACGTCTCGACTGGCACCCGACGCTCAGCATCGATGAAGCGCTTCATGCCACCGTTGCATGGTATGCCTGCCATTACCGCGGCGATGAAGATATGCTTGCTTTCACGCGCGGACAGATTAACGACTTTTCCGGCAAAACTCATCTGTCCTGACATGAAGAAGGAGGAAAATCTACTGACGAACGCATCACGGATTCCTCTCAATTACGTTTTGTTTCTATGAAAAGACAAATATCATTAAAATGGGAAAAAAATTCAATATTTATTTGCTGGATTGCACTTTAAGAGATGGAGGACTCGCGCTAGCAGATTCCGCCGCCAAGGGAATTTTTCAATATGAATGGAATGAGGGAACGCGGGAAAAGATAGCTTCTATACTTTCAGCCTCCAAAATTGATATTGTGGAATTGGGCTCCATCGAGATTTCAGAATCGGATAAAAGGAAGTATGCTATTTATCAAAGTATAGAAGAAATATCCGAAATGATTCCTAGGAATACGGATATGAGCAGAACCCAATATGCTGCATTATACAGGGGGCCGGATACACCGATAGATGCTATACCGAACTGGAATCCTTCTTTGTGTCGGCTGATTCGCGTTATCATTCGATATTCAGAAATGCAGAAATCGATGGATTTTTGTACTGCTCTTGCTGAAAAAGGATACCTCGTAAGCGTTCAACCAATGCTCACCGCACGATATACGGAAAAAGAATTGCAATACATCGCTGAGCAAACCAACAAAATGAAGGCATTTGCGGTTTATTTCGTAGATAGTTACGGATATTTACAGGAGCAAGATATTCTTTACTTCTTCTCTCTTTTTGACACTTTACTCTCTCCGACTATTAAAATCGGGTTCCATGCACACAATAACATGAATTTGGCCTTTTCCAATGTGAAAACTTTTTTAACCCTACCGTCCTCCAGAGATCGAATTGTCGATTCCTGCGTGATGGGCTTAGGACAAGGAGCCGGGAACGCGCAGACTGAACTCGTTGTAAATTTTTTATGCAAAGAGTGCAAAAAAGATTATCATTTTACTTCCATCCTCAAGGTGGCGGAGATACTTGATGCAAATTTTATACCGAATATTTGCGGATATTCAATAACTTATTTATTGCCTGCTCTTTATGGAACAGCTTACAAATATGCCATCGATTTACGTTACAAACACAGATTCAGTTATACGCAGATCGAAGCCGTTTTAAAAATGATGAAAGACGAAAAACGACATAGGTACACGCCAGAGGATCTGAACGATATTCTCATACAATATCAAAAAACTCAACACCAATGACTGTTGCCGAATATATAGTAAACTTTCTAAGAGAGCGCGGGGTAAAGGATATGTATGGGGTGCCTGGAGGAGTTATTCTGGATTTCCTTTATGCAGCACATTATATTGACGGAATAGAACCTCACTTATGTAATCATGAACAAATTGCCGGGTTTGCTGCGGCTGGATACGCTCAAGTGCATCATCAATTAGGAGTAGCGTACGCTACGAGGGGGCCCGGCATTACAAATATGGTCACTCCTCTTGCGGATGCCTTTTTTGATTCCTTGCCTGTCCTTTTTTTTACAGCGCACGGAGGGAACCTTCCGGAAAAAGGTATGCGCTGCCTGTGTGATCAGGAATTTGATATCGTCGCACTAGTTCGTAAGATTACAAAGTTTTCTGCTCGAGTTGATAATATAAATGATGTTGAAAAAAACATTGAAAGGGCATATGCTGCTGCATTGAGTGGACGTAAAGGACCTGTACTCCTCGATATTGCAGCTTCACTATGGAAAAAGGATATGCCCATTATACAGCCTGTTAGTTTTGTCCCGAAAAAGGCTGATAATTACAAAAAGACATTATTACAAATTCGAGAATGGCTTCAGCAGGCCCAAAGACCTGTTTTGCTTATAGGGGATGGGATCAACCAGTCTCATACACAAAAGTATGTAGAGCAATTTATTTCCCGCAATAATATGCCAGTTGTATCCAGTCGCTGTTCCCAAGACATTCTATCGGGACATCCATCCTATTTTGGTTACATAGGCAGTCATGGTATAAGGGAAGCAAATTTAATTCTCTCAAAAGCGGATCTCATTCTTTCTATAGGAAATAGAATGGCTTTTCCGGTAAATTCTACCAGTTATACAAAAATAAACGCACCGGTTATCCGCTTAGATATTGATGAAAATGAATTTAATCGTTCTATTCCTGACTCAATGCCTTGTAAAGTTGATTTGGAAAATTTTATGCCCTTTTTAGGGCAAATTCGCATTTCTCGATCTTATGAGGACTGGATCAGTATCTGTAATAAGATTCGAAAAGTGTTCATAAATTCGGATTTTAATGTAATTGTGAAGCGGATAAGAAAAATTATTGAAAGTGCTGATTCAACCACTTGTTTCATAGGTGATGTCGGTAATAATGAATTTTGGCTTTCGAAGGCATATTACATGGCAGGCATGAAAAATCGATTATTATTTTCTCATTCATTTGGGTCATTGGGGGCTGCCTTGCCTAAAGCCATGGGGAGTTGCCATTCTAGATGCTCAAAAAGTTTTTGTTTCATCGGTGATCAGGGTTTACAATTCAGTCTTGGTGCTCTTGAAACGATTGCTCACGAACACCTGCCCATTCTCATTGTGGTGCTGAACAACCATGCATCAGGCATGATATTAGACAGAGAGCTTAGAGCGGGTTATCAGAGCTCTTTACATTCCACCTGTTCAGACGGATATTCTGCCCCGAATTATAAAGCACTGGCAAAAGGTTTCGGTATGCACTATTATGTGAGGGCGCATAAGCTATATCAACTTCCTGCAATTTTGGAAGTAAAAATCCCCTCCATTCCGCTAGTGCCTACACTTGAAAAGGGCAAAGAATGCGGAGATATGTTCCCTTATATTGAGCGAAAACTTTACAATGAACTCATTAAACTTTAATACCTGATCTATGATGCAGTTCTATCATCAGAAAAAAGTTCTTGTGACAGGGGCAACCGGACTTCTCGGAAGTAATCTTGTCAATTTCCTCATGAAAAGCGGAGAGACCCAAGTTATTGCTCTCAGTCGCAGTAAAAACAAATTATGTGAGGGTTTCACTGAACATCTTAGTAATTCTTTGTTTTCATACATTCCATGTGATGTATCACAGGATTTTTCCTTACCGGATGGGATAGACATCATTTTTCATGCCGCAGGTCCCATGGGACAAAAAAAGATTACGGAACAACCCGTAGATGTTATCTTACCAAATCTCCTCGGAACGCTCCGCTGCCTTGAATACATGCGACGACAGAATGAACTTTATCAAAAAACATGCCGTCTTGTCCTTTTTTCATCTGTTACGGTTTATGGTAATCATTCATTACAGGAAAAGACCGTAAAAGAACAGAATACTTACGAAACAGCAGATGCTCTTGATCAACCCCGAGCATGTTATTCTGAGTCCAAAAGAATGGCTGAGGTAATAGCCCGTTCGTACCAACGACAATATGGAATTGATTTCGTCGCAGCCCGGTTGAGTACTGTTTATGGAAATACAAAATTTATTCCGGATACAGCATTTTATGAGTTTATTCGCAAATCAATCCAAAGAGAAAACATAACTCTAAAGACCTCCTCCTGTGCCCGGAGGGACAATATTTATATTGACGATGCGGTCAACGGGTTACTTCATATCGGAGCATACGGAATTAACGGGCAATCTTACAATGTGTCATCTAACGGCGAAAAAGGAAACTACCTTGCTATCGATGAAATTGCACAGGTAATCATTGACGTTTCTAATGATATGTTTAAGGGAAGACCCATTAAACTTATCACTGAAAACACTATTAAAAAACTCCCTGGACTTAAACTTGATAATTCTCTTCTAAAAACACTTGGATGGAAGCTACAGTTTAATTTTAAAGATGCTGTTCAAAACATAATACGACAACAGTTAAGTCAAAAACTCTAATCTCCTTCTACGCATTAAAGAAAGTCCATACATCGGCACATTCTTAAGTATACGAATAATTAATTCGAAATTTTCAATTTGTAACCGCGTCGCTCTATGAAGATTACGGCAGTAATTTGGGATGTTGGCGGTACGTTGTTGAACACGCAGGAAGGTTTAATGGCGGCATATCGCTACGGTATCGAACAATGC
>CANRMF010000070.1 GCA_947631665.1 uncultured Lachnospiraceae bacterium
AACTGCTGGACTATATGTTAAAGACCGGACAGATTGAGCAGGAGGGAAGCAGGTATAAAGCCTGCCGCAAATAAAAACGAAAACGAAGCGGATACCGGAAACGCTTTGCATAGAGAAATGAAATCAAAAGGAGAAAATCAAATGGGAGTTTTAGAAGATTTAAAACCGAAAAAAGTGTTTGAATATTTTGAAGATATTACGCAGATTCCGCATGGCTCCGGCAATATCGGAGAAATCAGCGGCTATCTGGTAACGTTTGCAAAACAACATAATCTCAAATACCGTCAGGACGAAATGGGAAATGTCATCATATGGAAGGACGGTACGCAGGGTTATGAAAATTCAAAACCGGTCATTTTACAGGGACATATTGACATGGTTGCGGTAAAAACGGACGACTGCGCCAAAAATATGGAAACGGACGGACTGGATTTGGAAATCAATGGTGACTGGCTTTCAGCGAAGCAGACTTCACTGGGCGGCGACGACGGAATTGCGGTGGCGTATGTACTGGCAATTCTCGACAGTACGGAGCTTGCGCACCCGCCATTGGAAGCCGTCTTTACCGTAGACGAAGAAATCGGTATGCTCGGAGCGGAGTTTATGGACGTGTCTGATTTAAAAGGACGCTTTTTAATCAATATTGATTCTGAGGACGAGGGCATTTTTACGGTGAGCTGCGCCGGTGGTGCAACCGCCGAATGTATCCTGCCAATCCGGAAAGAACCGGTTGCCGCAAAGGTGATTGAAATCCGCTTGGACGGCTGCTCCGGCGGACATTCCGGTATCGAAATTGATAAGGGGCGCGCGAATGCGAACTGCGAACTTGGCAGAATTTTGTTAAACGTATTCCAGAATGTCGGCATGAGGATTATTACCGTCAATGGAGGCGAAAAGGACAACGCCATTGCGAATTTAAGCGAGGCTGCCATCGCGGTGCTGCCTGAGGTTGCGGAAAAAGCGAAACAACTGATTCAGGATACGTTTGCTGAAATCAGGGAGGAGTTCCGCTTTACGGATCCGCAGATGAAACTGACCGTCAATGAGATTGAGGAAAATCCGGTGGAAACCCTGACGGACGCGGCAACGCTTGCAACCATTATTATGCTGGTCAATCTGCCAAACGGAATTCAGCGCATGAATCCTGAAATGCAGGGCATGGTGCAGACGTCGCTCAATCTCGGTATTCTGCGTACGGAGGAAAATCAAATCAGGCTCTCTTATGCAGTGCGCAGTTCCAAAGAAACCGAAAAGAATTATCTGATTGAAAAACTGCGTTCGCTGACGGAAATTTTTGGCGGGACGGTACAGTGTTCCGGTATTTATCCGGGCTGGGAATACAGGGCAGACTCCAAATTGCGGGATACTGCAGTGCGCGCATATGAAGTGCTTTATGGGAAAAAGCCGGTTGTGGAAGGGATTCACGCAGGACTGGAATGTGGGCTGTTTGCTTCCAAACTGGAAAATCTCGACGCGATTTCACTTGGACCGGATATGAGAAATGTGCACACAACTGATGAAATTTTAAGTATTTCTTCTACGGAGAGAACGTGGAAGCTTGTAATCAAGATTTTGGCGATGCTGAAATAAAAACGTCGGGGCTGTATCAGAGACAGCCGGAGGTATTTTGTTATGGCGGATTTTAATTTTTCAGAGGAATTAAAAAAAATGCCTCAGACGCCGGGCGTGTATTTAATGCACGACGCTCAGGATGATGTGATTTATGTGGGCAAGGCGGTCAATTTAAAACGGCGCGTCAGTTCCTATTTCAGAAAGAGCACAAAGCGTTCCCCCAAAATAGAATCGATGGTTTCAAAAATCAGCAGGTTTGAATATATCCTGACGGATTCCGAACTGGAGGCGCTGATTTTGGAGTGTAATCTGATTAAGGAATACCGCCCGAAATACAATACGATGCTGATGGACGACAAGACGTATCCTTATATCTGTATTACCGTCCATGAGGATTTTCCGCGCATTATTTTTTCGCGCCGTATGAAAAAGGACGGAAACAAATATTTCGGACCTTTTACAAGCGGAGGCGCTGTGCGGGATACGATTGAACTGTTACAGAAGATGTATCGGGTGCGCAGTTGCAATAAATCCATTACGGCGGAAGACTTTTCCTCTGCAAAAAATCAGGGGGACATTCCGAAAGTGGGCGGAAGGCCCTGTCTGTATTATCATATCGGGCAGTGCGACGGCGCCTGTCAGGGATATATTTCCAAAGAAGATTACAGAACCCATATTGACGGCGCTGTAAAGTTTCTGGAAGGAAATTATACGGATACCCTGAAAGAACTGGAAGAAAAAATGCAGAGTGCGTCGGCCGAGATGGATTTTGAAAAGGCAATGGAGTACAGGGATCTGATTGAGAGTATTCATCATGTTGCCGGAAATCAGAAAATCACGACGCACCGGTTTGAGGACAGGGATATCATTGCTTATGCTGAAGATGGAAATGATGCGGTTGTGCAGGTGTTTTTTGTGCGCAATGGAAAACTCATCGGGCGGGAGCATTTTTATCTCAATACTGCGCCGGGCGATACGGGAAAGGAAATCCTGACCAGTTTTATCAAGCAGTATTATATCGGAACGCCTTTTATCCCGCATGAGATTTTGGTACAGACCGAGGTGGAGGAACCGGAGCTGTTAAGTCAGATGCTTTCGAGGAACCAGAATTATACGGTAAAAATTGTCCACCCGCAGAAAGGAACAAAAAACAAACTGGTAGAACTGGCGAAAAAGAACGCCGGAAATCTGCTGGAGCAAAATAAAGAAAAGTACCGCAGGGAGCAGAGCCGGACTGTCGGGGCCGTTCATGAAATCGAGGAGTGGATTGGAATATCCGGCATATCAAGGATTGAATCTTACGATATTTCACACACCGGCGGATATGAGACGGTTGGTTCCATGATTGTCTATGAGGACGGAAAACCGAAAAAGAATAAATACCGTAAATTCCGCATGAAATGGGTGCAGGGCAATGACGATTATGCAAGTATGGAAGAAGTGCTGACAAGGCGTTTTACGCATGGACTGGAGGAGAGAAAACGCTTGGACAGGGAAGGCGGAGACTATACGCTTGGCAGTTTCAGTCATTTTCCGGAACTTCTGCTGATGGACGGCGGAAAAGGTCAGGTCAACATTGCGCTTCGCGTACTGGAAAAACTCGGCTTGGATATTCCGGTCTGCGGCATGGTCAAAGACGACCGGCACCGGACGCGGGGGCTTTATTACCATAATGAAGAAATCCCCATCGACGTCCATTCCGAAGGGTTTCGCCTGATTACAAGAATACAGGACGAAACGCACCGTTTTGCAATTGAATATCACCGGAGCCTGCGCGGAAAACGGGAGGTGCGCTCCGTCTTAGACGATATTGAAGGCGTCGGCCCTGCAAGGAGAAAAGCGTTGATGAAAACTTTTAAATCCATTCAGAATATTCAGGAGGCGACAGTGGAGGAATTGCAAAATGCGCCGTCGATTACAGAAAAAGTGGCAAAAAGCATTTACGAATTTTTCCACTGATGTTATGATTGAAAAAGACTTTTACGCCGGACAGGGCAAAAGCGGTGTTTTCTGCCGTCGGGCGGCGGGCGTTTTTTGGAACAGATAGAGGAGATTGCAGAGATGGAGAGTATTTCATTCAGTAAAATAATAGAAAATTATAATTTAAAAAATTATACGCCGGAGATTGATGCGGAAAAAATAATGATTACGACGCCGGAGATTAACCGGCCTGCGCTTCAACTGGCAGGTTTTTTTGAACATTTTGATAAGGAGAGGGTTCAGATTATCGGAAATGTCGAATGTGCATTTCTGGACAATATGGAGCGGGGAAACCGCCAGTGGGTTTATGACAAACTCATGTCCAGCGGAATCCCATGTCTGATTTTGTGCAGGGGACGCGAGCCAGATCAGGATATGCTTGACGCTGCGTTGAAAAACGGCGTTGCAATCTGTTCTACGGAAAGCGCGACTTCGCGGTTTGATGCTGAACTGGCAAGATGGCTGAACGTCCAGCTTGCCCCGACCATCACCATTCATGGCGTTCTCGTAGATGTGTACGGCGAGGGCGTGCTGATTATGGGCGAAAGCGGTATCGGTAAAAGCGAGGCGGCGCTTGAA
>CANRMF010000071.1 GCA_947631665.1 uncultured Lachnospiraceae bacterium
CCGGCACATAAATTTCATTTTTTTTCTTTTCCACCCCTGCGGAAAGCACATATTCGTTTTCATTAAACTCAAGCGCTTTACTTCCCAGATGGAGAATGGCGCGGTTGCTTCCTTTTTCAATCACCAGCCGTTCCTTATCATAAAGATTTTCGGCGCAGTTAAATCCTTCCGTCAGCACAGACTCCGGCACCATCAACTGCATATTTTCCGTAAAATACAGCCGTTTCCCTTTTAAATCAATTTCATGATTGTCTATAATCAGGTTAATCTTCTGCCGGTTAATCCGGTCTGCCATTACTTTATTCCATTGTTTATTATATTCAATTTCAGTGACATTACGCTGCACAGTTTCTCTCGAAAACAGTATACAAACCGCTCCGATAAAAAGTACGGCAGCCCCTATCGCAAGATAAACCGTCACAATCCGATTTCGTTTCATGTACTACCCTCTTTTTGGTGGCTTCGGCCCCATAAACTGATAAAAATAAGTCTTAATCATTCCATTATATATTTTTCTGTTTTTTGTCGCCTTGCGCCCGAAATCCTTTTCCGTATCCTCATAAGATGAAATAATAAAAGCAGACCATGAATCCAGATTTTGATACCGCTCGCCAAACTTCCGATAAATGTCCCGAAGGGCTTCCCGTTCCTCAAGCCGTTCCCCATAAGGCGGATTTGTAATGATAAATCCATATTTTTTACTATGGCTTAAATCTGCCACATCTCTCTGCTGAAAATGAATCAAATGCGCCACGCCAGCGTCTTTCGCATTTTCCCTCGCATACGCAATCATTTCCGGCTCAATGTCATATCCCTGAATATCAACGTCAATCTCATCATTCACTTGCTCATAAGCCTCGTCCGACGCAGCGTACCACAGTTTTCTATCAATAAAATTTGTCCATTTTTCCGCAGTAAATTCACGATTCATTCCCGGCGCAATATTTGCCGCTATCATTGCCGCTTCAATCGGAAACGTACCGCACCCGCAAAACGGATCGACCAAAATCCGGTCTTTTTTCCATGGCGTCAATAAAATCAGCGCCGCTGCCAGCGTTTCAGAAATCGGCGCTTTGGAAATCCTTTTCCGGTAACCGCGCTTATGCAGAGATTCCCCCGTCGTATCCAAAGCTACCACAACTTCATCTCTGTTAAGAAACACCCTGATTGGATATTCCTCGCCATCTTCCTGAAACCATGAGACACAATATTTATTTTTTAATCTTTCAACAATCGCCTTTTTGACAATTCTCTGAATATCGGAAGGGCTGAACAGCTTACTTTTAACGCTGCCCGCTTTTTTAACCCAAAACTTTCCATTCTCCGGTATATAATTTTCCCATGGCAGGCTTTTTACGGCGTCAAACAATTCTTCATAAGTGACAGCGTGAAATCTGCCTACCTGAAGCATAATCCTCTCTGCGGTACGCAAAAACATATTTGCCCTGCAAACAGCGCTTTCATCTCCCAGAAAAGTGACTCTCCCGTCTTCCACGCGCTCTATTTCATATCCTAATTCTGTAATTTCACGTTTTAATACTGCCTCTACACCAAAATGACATGGCGCAACCAGCCGTAATTCTGCCATTCGTACCTCCCCAAAATCTGTCTCTCGTCAAACAAATACCCTTTTTTAATCCACTCAGACACCCAATTTCTTTTTTGAAAAAGCGTCTTTATTTATGATAATCTTCTACAAATATATTGTCAATAAGACATCTTCAGACATTTACATTTTTCCACGAACTGCCGCCACGATATACCCTCTCTGCGCCATTTTTGACGCCAGCCGGAAACTCAGGCTTCCCCTGTTGCAGTATAAGATCCATCTTTCATTTTTCATATTCAAACGCTCGATGTCTTCAATATCCGCATCAGGCATTGACATCGCATGATCCAAATGATAACGCCGGTACTCCTGCGGACTCCTGAGATCCACAACAACGTACATTCCCGTCATCGCCATCTTTTTTGCGCTTGCTATATCTATAATATGAAACCTCTCCATAAAAATCCTTTTATTTTATACTATGAAAATATCTTCTGAATGTATCAATATATTCCATAAAAGAAGTTTCTGCTTTACCCGCAAAATTTCGGACACAAAAAGAGAGTATTTCTTTTTACGAAATACTCCCTTTTTACTTACTTACAGTTACTTGAAGAAGTGTCCTTTGCAGAATTCTTGGAAGAATCCTTAGCGGAATCAGAATAATTAGATGAACCATTATTCTTTGCACTCTCAGAATTGTAACTTGAATTTGATGAACTATTCTTTGCTTTATTACTATTCTTTGCCATAACAACCTCCAATATTTTTTTCAACATTATTATGACCGGAAAATATTTTTTTATTCAAATTTTTGAGAATATCAGCCCAAACTTTATTTTTGCAGAATAAAATATTATAATAAAAAAAATGACCTTTTCTTTTCCAAATGATTGGATTCAGTAAAAGTCACTTTTTATTATTTTAAGTTTTGTAGTTTTAAGGCATTTTCCTTTTTAGGGCTACCTCAAAATAAGAGTTAGGGTTCCAAGGGGTTCCAGAAAAACGTGCGTGAAAGGATTCGAACCCTCGACCTTCTGGTCCGTAGCCAGACGCTCTATCCAGCTGAGCTACACGCACAAAATTATGATGCCGGCGACCGGAATCGAACCGGTACTGTATTGCTACAACAGGATTTTAAGTCCTGCGCGTCTGCCAGTTCCGCCACGCCGGCATATTTTTTACCGTACATTTTCATGTACGAGTGGGACCTACAGGGCTCGAACCTGTGACCCTCTGCTTGTAAGGCAGATGCTCTCCCAGCTGAGCTAAGATCCCATAAGTTCAATATTTGTTTTCGAGTGGACCTGCGGGGACTCGAACCCGGGACCGACCGGTTATGAGCCGGTTGCTCTAACCAACTGAGCTACAGGTCCATATCATGACTCCAAGGGGATTTGAACCCCTGTTACCGCCGTGAAAGGGCGGTGTCTTAACCGCTTGACCATGGAGCCAAAACTCTATAATAAAGTCATATTATAGAAAAAACTCCCCGAGTAGGGCTCGAACCTACAACCCCTCGGTTAACAGCCGAGTGCTCTACCATTGAGCTATCGAGGATTATTTTCATCAGATCTCTCTGAATACATTATAGAGTGTCATTGTACACTCAAAACCGCACACTGAAATCTTTCCCCAATTCCTTCCTTCCTGATCTCCTCTGAACCTTCATGGATAAGCCCTCGACCTATTAGTATCAGTCAGCTCCATG
>CANRMF010000072.1 GCA_947631665.1 uncultured Lachnospiraceae bacterium
CTTTCAAATAAATTTTACCAAAAAGGGGCTCCGCTTTCTACATCTTTGGAGTGATTCCCGGTCTTGGCCATGCCGGTTTTCTCTCGCTTTTATGCTCTATTTTGAGTTTCGCTCATGGCTATTAATACAAACAAAGGAGATGATCCAAATGCCGAGAGGTAAACGGGTAGTTCCCAATTATACCGGGAAAGCTGCCAAAGCAAATGAAAAAGTTCAAAAGCTGGAAGCGGAACTGAAAGCAGCAAAGGCTGAGCTCAAGGCCGCATACAAAGAACAGCTTAAGGAAGAGGCTGCCGCTTTGAAAGTAAAGGCCAAAGAGGATGCAGATGCCATCCTCAAAGCAGCCAAGGAGTCCGGGTTGAGCGCCGAGGAAATCATTGCTAAGATTTCCGGAAAATAGAATCCTGCGTGTTATATAACCGGGTGTGCCTACGATGGCGCACCCGGTTATTATAAAAACACAAGAGACACGATCTTGTTTGGATTTTTGTTATTATCTATTATATAGAATATACTTGGCATATGCCTTTCCCTAATATATAATAAAAAAGAAATATTTTCGTCCATAATGCTGTGTTATAAAAATTTAAAGGAGAGAAAAATCTTGAATGAAGAAAAGAACGAAGCCGGCGCTACCACGCTAAGACTTGACCTTGGTAATCAACTTCACTGGCATAATAGCTCTAATGTTCTATGTAATTACATGAGGGAGCAGAGATTCCTCGATATGATCTTGATGAACCGCGCCATCATCCCGCGATATGTCATCGAACCTTTAGATTACTTAGATTTGAAGCCCTTTCCAAAAATCTGTTTCCCCATGACATGCTTTTGTGATATACCCTTTTCAAAGGTTTTGACGCATATGTCAAACTATGGTAGCTACGGCGTTGCGCTTGATAAAGAGTCTGCGTATAAAAAATATCACGTCCAACCCATTCAATATATAAGTGAATATTCTCCACTGGTCAAGGATTTTAAAGCCGCCTTTTTAACGTCTATATCCAATCATTTTGAGGGTGACGCAAAAGTTCTTACCGATTATCTTGCAAGTGCTTTATTGTATATGAAGCCGATTAGAGGCGATAAAATCAACGATCAGAATATCAAGGTGCAATACATTTATCAAGATGAATGCGAATGGCGTTTCATTCCAACCGATAATTTTCCAAAAGAACTTCATCTTATTTTGAAGCCCTCCGAAACAACAGAAAAGGGCAAGGAAAAATATTCTGATGCGTTAAAAAATCATCAAGAGTGTTGGCTTAAGTTCGAATGGAATGAATTACTTTATATCATTGTTCCAGATGAAAGTGCGGCAAAACATACAATAGAAACAATTAAATCCCTGGCAATAAGCGAAGATGAAAAAGAGACATTGATTGCTAAAATTGAAATCATCCGGCGGATTTTGGATAACTTCTAAGATTTGGAGGGAGACCAGTTATGATAGTTGACTTTTACGAAGCATTTGGGAACGATGCTGCTGAGGCTCTGGATATACCAAAAGAAGTACTTGCTGAACTGAATAAGGAGTTGCCGAATAATCTTACCTATTTTCAAAACGAGCATGGGTCATACATTGTTGTACCTAAACCAGAATGCATCGATTCACCCCTGTGCATGACAACAAACTTTGACCTTGATCCTGACAAAGACGCTCTTTTGATTGACCGACTAAAGTCACTTCCTTTTGAGAAATGGGCCGCATATTTATACCGTGCGCAGAAATCAGTTGCTGTAAAAAACATCAAAATAGGAAATCATGAACAGCTTATCGCTCTAGAAAATACGATAGGAAATCCTTTGGCAGATAAACCGAACCAAATGTCAAACGCCCGTATGTATCCAAAAGAATTCCCCTCACCTACTGCACTTTGTTTCGAGTGTGATACCGGAGAGAAAGCATATATTCATTTTCAACAGCAGGCATATGACAGTCTGACGGAAATAAAATTTAGCAATGTAGATTTCCCTGCACTGAAAATTGATTTATATCTTTATTTTCCCCTGTCAGAGAGTACAGATCCGAATGCAAAAACTAGCGAAACAAAACTGATATCTGCGAATTACTCTGTTACACCATCAAATGCACATACCGTAGCGGAAGCGTTGGTCGCTTTGCATATCTTCCGTGGGATTTTCACGGGAACGGTGAAAATTGACGGGCAGCAAATGACTGCGCACGATGGTGATTCCTGGTTTGATTCACAGCGAGTCGAAGACGCTATCTCTTTCTGGTCCAGTGCCGAGAAGCTCGAAAAGAAACTTGGCATTACATTTAATCCTGGTGCTGATTTTCCTACCGAAGATGTAAAATTTTTCCATGAGCTCGATTTGTGTCTAAACCAAAACAAACATGTCGTATGGAGGCACCCGTTCGACCATTTTCATGTTAATGGCTTTCATCCTACCGTAGAGGATTTCACTATGGACAAAATGATTGGAAAAGAATCCCTTCGATTTACATTCCTGGAAGGCCCAATACCATGTACGCTTCTTGGCGCATCGTTTGATTTATTCAGTTCATCCGAAATGACAGATTTGATGCTGACAAACATCGAATGGGATGATGATACAAAACAAAGTGGGGAACTTTATATTACCGATGCTCCCGGAAAGACTTGGGAACTTAAGCGGTTATACATGACAAAAAAAGATGCTGATTCATTATGTGAAAAGCAAAGTGGGTCAGATGCGCAAGGCCAAGACTCAGAATAATGCAATTAAAGCTCAATATCCCCCCAAGAGCCTCCTTCCAGGTTGGCTCTTGGGGGGACATTTTAATGTAAAGTATCCAAAAGCTCCAACGCTTCTGAAACAGGGATCACTCTGACACGTTTCAGGTCATCCAAGTCAAACTGGAACCTGTTTCCTTGTGCATCATATGCCTTGCCTTGTTCCACAGGGATTGCGGCATCCAGCTTCGGGATGTAACGCAGCAGATTTTCTTTGCCATCCAGCAGATACTCGCCCTCACTGACCCTAAAACCGTGTACTTTCACACAGGCATCGGCCGGCAA
>CANRMF010000073.1 GCA_947631665.1 uncultured Lachnospiraceae bacterium
TCCGGATTTGGATCAACGCTGTCACCGGAAACGTGGACGTAATAATCTCTTGGCGTGGAAACCATTAAAACCGTATAGGTTTTCGGGTTTACAACCGCCAGAATGTTTGTGTCGGAACGTCCGTTGACATCAGGATCATATTCTCCGAAAGCATCAGAAGCGGATACAAATACGATAAACGGAGTTTCGGTATCCACCTGATTACTGCCGCCCATAGTATTTAAGAAAGCAATGACTTTATTAGAGAATACCGAACCGATAATCAGGATAATAATGATAATCACTGCAAATATTTTTCCAAAAATGCGGACGCCCCGTTTGCCCATCTGCGTAAACAGTGAAACTGCAAACAGTGCGACTAAAACGCCGATACAGACGGCGAGAAGTGTTGTATTTAAAATCATATAAATCTGCGTCATAAAATATACGGAAACCGCCAACTGCAGTAACGCCAGAAGCACGCCTGAAATACTGCGCTTTCCGGATTTCCCCTTTTTTCCCGGAGAAATGCGGGATTCTGAACTGTACCCGTAATCGCCGGTACGGCGATTGATATCTGAAAGCATTTTCTGACTCATAAAGACCTCCTGTGTATAAAATCAAAGATGTTATCATTATACTACATAATTAAAAAAAACCCAAGTCAGAGGAAAGCGGCAGAATTATCTGCGCAATTTGAGCCGGTATGACGCAATGTTGAACAGTTACAATAAAATATCGGGAAAGTTTCTGAAAGAGAAAATAGTTTTGCCAATAACGGTAAAAATATATTAAAGGGGAATATAAAATAACGTAGAAATATTTTTGTTTTTATTTTTGGTTTTCATTCAAGAAAATAATATGCGGCAAAATCCGTTCCGGTTTGACAAATAGTACCCCCTTTGGTAAAATTTACTTAATTAGAATCCTGATAAAATTCGGGAAGGTGTTTTGTGCGGTTATTCTATAAAATTCAAATGTCGGGAAGCTTTTTCCTTCCTGAATTTTTTGATGGAATAAAGTTTTGCATAAAGCATCAGGAGGCAGAATATGAGAGAGTCGAGAGCATTTAGAAGAATTGTTTTATTGCTGATGCTGACGCTGAATGTTGTTGGACAGACTGCGATTTTTGCCTATTTTTGGGTAAGTCATTACAATTTGGGCATTGACAGGCAGTTTGTTTTTCGTGGGCACATGGTAATGTTTCTTGTTTATGCCCTGCTGTTTACGATTTTTGGAAACGTTTACGGCGTGTTTAAAGTCCGGCGGCTGCAATATTCCAATTTAGTATTCTCCCAAATTCTTGCGCTCTTATTTACAAATGTCATCGAATATTTTGAAATTTCCCTTCTTTCCCTTCAGATGGTGGATCCGGCGATGCTGATTGGCATGTCTTTTGACAATGTTCTGTTCGGGCTGGTCTGGTGCTGGATTGAAATTAAAGTTTACCGCTGGCTGTATCCGCCGAAAGATATGCTGCTGATATACAGCGACAGGGATCCCGACAATTTAGTCAAAAAAATCAGAACGAGAAAAGATAAATACATCATTACCGATGAAATTCACTGCGATACGGAGCCGGACAGGCTGAATAAAGCCATTTTAAGTCATCAGTCGGTAATTCTCTGCGATATTCCAAGTGGAAAAAGAAACCAGATTATCAAATATTGCTACGCGCATGACAAGAGGGCGTATATCACGCCGAAGCTGTCCGATCTTATTATTATCGGCTGCGAGCAGAATACGCTGTTTGACTCTCCGCTTCTCGTATCCAAAATAGAGGGACTGAAATGGGAGCAGGCGGCGGCAAAACGGCTGATGGATATTGTGATTGCGCTGATTTTGAGCGTTCCGACGGTTGTCGTCATGATATTTGTCGCAATTGGCAATTTAATCTGGGACAGAGGGCCGCTCTTTTACACGCAGCCCCGTCTGACAAAGGACGGAAAAGTATTTAATATCTTAAAATTCCGCAGTATGAAAGTGGATTCGGAGAAAGAGGGCGCCCGCCTTGCAATGAAGGACGACGACCGTATTACAAAAGTCGGAAAGGTGCTTCGCGCGACGCATCTGGACGAACTGCCGCAGGTGTTCAATATTTTGATGGGACAGATGTCGGTGGTTGGCCCGCGGCCGGAGAGACCGGAGATTGCAAAGGAATACGAGGAGGATATTCCGGAATTTCCGTTCCGCCTGAAAGTGAAAGCGGGGTTGACGGGATACGCGCAGGTTTACGGAAAATATAACACCACGCCTTACGATAAACTGAAGCTCGATTTGTATTATATCCAGCATTATAAGGTTTATATGGATATCCAGCTTATTCTGATGACCTTTAAGATTATGTTTTTAAAGGAAACGAGCGAGGGTGTGGATCAAAATCAGAAAACTGCAAAGATTGAAAAGAAATAGGTGCATTTATGACAGATTATTCCGTATTGATGTCCGTATACAATAAAGAAAAACCTGAATATTTAAGGGCTGCCATAGACAGTATGCTGAAGCAGAGCGTACCGGCAAATGATTTTGTGCTGGTCTGTGACGGCCCGCTTACCGACAGCCTGGAAGAAGTGATAGCAAGTTTTGCCAAAGCCGTTCCGGGCTTGTTCAATGTATACAGACTTCCAAAAAACGTCGGGCTTGCGGGAGCGCTGAATCATGGGATATTACAATGTAAAAATGAAATCATCGCCCGCATGGACAGTGACGACATCAGCGCGCCGGAGCGCATGGAAAAAGAACTGAAAGCAATGGACGAGCAGCAGGCGGATATTGTAGGGGCAAACGTCATAGAATTTTTTCAGACGGTTGCCGATACGGGCGGAATTAGAAAGGTTCCGGAAAGTCCGCAGGACATACTCCGCTTTGCAAAAAAAAGAAGTCCGTTTAACCACCCGTCGGTCGTTTACCGGAAGTCTGCGGTTATCCGCGCGGGATTTTATGGGGATTACCGTTTTTTTGAGGATTATCATCTGTGGGCCGTCATGTTGAAACAGGGCTGCCGCGG
>CANRMF010000074.1 GCA_947631665.1 uncultured Lachnospiraceae bacterium
TCTCTCTGCCTATACCATCCGCAGCATCACCGCTCGTTCTTGGATCTTATCTTGTTTTTATTGAAGATTAGTATTATTTTCAAAGAAATCACCGATTGCTTTCAGCGTCTTATCCTTCTGTTTTGAAAAATATAAGGCGCAGAAGTATTCTTGGAATGAACGATGTGTAAAATGATATTTTCCGCTCTCATAAAACATGAGGCACATATTTTCAACAAGGTCATCCCGAAAATCTGAAGCGGTAACTCCGGCCGGTCCCTTTGTTCGTTCGTGCAGACTGTTAAAGTATTTATCAAACAGAACATCTGTGAATTCGAATTTTTCATCGCGATAACTGCGCGCACAGAATTCTGCGAAATAGTCCGCAAACTGATCTGCAGTTAGTCCAGTTTTTAAGACACGCTTATATGCACCTTTGCTGGCATCATGCTTTTGAGATAAGGCAACATACGCTTCTCTGTAAAATATGTGCATTTTGGAAGGAATTTCTGCAAACTGTTCGTATGTCATAAGCATGATAGTAAGAAGCAGGGGGTTCTGTGTAAATTCTCTATGTGAAATAAAAAGTGAGGTTTCCAGTTCTCGACGGAAGTTTTCCTTTATTATCGGTTCGTCGGGTCTGAAGTCCAGCTTATCGATTAACGCAAGCGCCTGCTCTTTTGTAAACGGACAAAGGTCAAGTACTGTAAATCTGTGAAGAGATACAAATGATCCAGTGGGACGGGAGGAGATGACGAACATATTCTCCGTGTATTTATCTGCAAAGATATCTAAGTCATGCTCGAATTTCTTTCTATAATCCGATTTTATTTCGTCCAGCCCGTCAAACAGCAAAAGACATACTCCTTGCATGAGCAGTTCGGAAAAATCATCAATATTGTCTGTACCTCCAAGCCCCTCGAATTTTTCAAAAATGTAATCTAAGAGTCCATCATAGGTGTCATTATAATCTTTCAATGGGATAAAAATAGGTATTTTCCCAAACTCATCAAAGCGGTCTATGGCATCCAACAGAAGATGACGCATCATCATAGATTTTCCAAGACCGCCTGTGCCGGAGATCAAAATGAAATTTGAACATTCCTGCAAAGTTTCCGCTGTCGCATCGTGGATGGTTTTCGTTTGATAAGTAAATTTCTTGATATAAACCCTTTGGGATATATCGTTGCATACATAAAACTTGTAGAACTCCCTTGGCGTGTCATTGTAGAGGAGAGTTTTCATTTTATTGTACTTAGCATAGGTGTTATGGAGATAGGTGCCGAATTCACCGGCGGGAGACAATACGCCAGTGGGAACAAGAAGCCAAGGTGCATCTCCCGTGAGTTCAGGAGCAATCCCGTCAGGAAGCAGAACTGGTTCCATACCGTCAGGGATTTCATAGGGGTCATTCGTACCATCATCCTCAGCTGAGAAAAATTGGCTGGCAGAAATAATATTGACCGCTATGTTTCCACCCCAGCTTTTTCCAACATCTGAATCAAACTCGCGTTTTGCTCTTTTTGCAGTGGGCTGTTTATGCCATACCTCAATGGTAGCTGCACCAACAGTGTTGTCGGTTCGGTTCATTAAAATAAAATGCCAAACGCCAAGAAGAAAGGACTGCAGATCAATATTCTGCGTTATAAGCAGGTGTTTTTTGTCCATTGGCTGACCGTTGCTGTCTACATAGAATAATTCGTCCGTGATGCTGGAATCTCGGTTAATAGTATCGAGAATTGCCCGGACAAGCCAGTTTCCCATGTTTTTCTCATCAATAAAGGCAGTTGTAAATTCGCACATCCGTTGCAAAGGTGTGGCAAATGAACCTTTGATTTCACGGTCAAAGGCACTTGTTAATTCTTCTCTGTTAAACGGCAGATATTCATTAGCCGACAATCGGCAGGCCTTATATGAAGATGTATATGTCCGGATCGATCGGCCTGCAGGAGTGATGTAATCTGGGAAAGCCACACGGATGAGACCTTCAAAAACTTCGCTGTCGCTCAGCCCGTCCTTTTCACCGGTAGCATTTTTCCTGGGGGCAAATCTCGGCCTTCTCGCCTGGAGAAGGAGGACGAAAAATGTGCCGCCGCATAATGTATATTCTCTGTTTTCGGGCATAAAAACACCTCATTTGCAATTATTGACACTATTAACGCTGTTGACTCTGTTGACTGCTGGCAACTCTTTACAGCAACACTATTGTCTATAGGATGAGCTTCAGAGATTAAATCTCTGAGGCTTTGTTTTTTTGCGCGAATGTGTTTATATCCAGTATATCACATTTTTCTCAATTTCACAAGATTATTCGAGCGGATAGAAAAATAAAAGCGGAAATTCAAAAGCAGAGATTTAGTTTCGCAAATTTTCTCAACAGTCCGAGATGGCCATTAGGACGATGGGACGCATAACGGCCTTAAACCGCAGCGATAAAGGCTGCGGTTCAAGTGAAGATGCACCCACCGTTAGATTTCCTGCGCTCATTTTCGGATTTCCGGGAGTCTGTGGTCACCTTCACTTACA